>JAGBSS010000203.1 GCA_017631725.1 Clostridia bacterium
AACCATACGCCCCTCAAACGTACGCGTCTGCCAATTCCGCCACCCTCACGTGCCTATATATCTTACTTTTTTTTTACGCTTTTGTCAACAATATTGCCGTATAATTTTTGATATTTATTTAAAGTTTTGGTTATTTTTTTAATATACTCTGCAGTTTCTATATAAGGTATAGTTGTTAAATTTATTCCATCTTGACAATAGGCGGAGTTTTTTAGCCAACATCGAACTCTACCTTCCCCTGCGTTATAGGCGGCAAGCGCCGTGTTTAAACTTTTAAACTTGTTTATTAAATATCTTAAATAATAGCACCCAAACCTTATATTATCATTTTCGTTAAGTAAATTATAACTTTCCACGCCTATCTTATTTGCAATATATTCGCCCGTGCCATCTGTTATTTGCATAAGCCCTTTTGCACCTTTATTGCTAACTGCTTTTTTATTAAAAGAACTTTCAGTTTTTATAACGGCATATACAAGGCAAGGATTTAGCGAATACTCTTTAGAACAAGCCGAAATTTGCCCTTTAAACGGGGTTGGATATGCTAATAGGTATTGATAGGCAAAAAAGAGAATAACGGCAAATGACAGCCCTATTATGGATAAAAAAACTATATTTAATAGTTTTAGGGTCTTTTTTTGTTTCATACACTAAAAAGTATATGCAAAAGGAAAAAATAAAACCCGACTTTTGTCGGGTTTTAGTAATTAGTCAACGAGTTCTATAATTGCTTTTTCAGCAGCGTCGCCTTTTCTTGCGCCGAGTTTATAGATTCTGGTGTATCCACCGCCTACGCCGTTATTTTCTTCTTTTCTTGCAGCGTATTTTGGAGCGTATTCATCAAAAATCTTTTCGATGAGTGGGTACTTAACTGCTTTAGTTCTCTTTTTGAAGTCTGGCTTGCTTTCTTTAAAGCCTTTAACTTCTTGAAGGTCGTTAACAAGAGACATAATCTTTCTTCTTGCATTTAATTTTTTAACACCATCTTTAATAAGGGTTTTAGAAGTTTCTTTGCCTGCTGCGTCTTTAACGGTAACAGCTTCTTCAACCGTGTCTGCATAGGTATTTACTGCAAGAGTGATTATTTTTGCTACGTAAGAAGCAACTTCTTTTGCCCTTGCTTCGGTAGTTTCTATTTTACCGTGCCATAAAAGCGCGGAAGCCTGATTCTTAATGAGCGCTATTCTTTGTGTAGCATTTACACCTAATTTTCTAGCCATTTTTCTAATCCTCCTTGTCCTTTAATTTCAAACCTAAACTCTCTAACTTAAAGATAATTTCGTCAAGAGACTTTTTGCCGAGATTACGGACTTTGTACATGTCTTCTTCGGTCCTTTTGGTTAAATCTTCAACCGTGTGTATATTTGCTCTCTTTAAACAATTGTAAGAACGAACTGATAAATCCATTTCTTCAATGGTCATTTCAAGAATTTTAATTTTCTTATCTTCTTCTGGTGGAACTAAAATTCCGATGTTGCCAATTTCTGATAATGATACGAACATTTTAATGTGTTCTTCCATTATTTTAGCAGCAAGGCTAACAATGTCCCTACCGGAGAAAGCACCGTTCGTCCATACTTCTAATATTAATTTATCAAAGTCTACGCTTTGACCAACACGGGTTGCCGTTACGTTGTAACTAACCTTTTTAACTGGTGTAAAGATAGAATCGATTGCGATATTATCAATAATATCAGTTTTGTGTTCATCAGCACCTTGGTAACCACGACCCCTGCCAATTGTAAGTTCAACGTCGATTTTTCCGCCTTCGCCTACTGTACAAATGTATTGGTCTGGATTTAAAATTTCAAATTCGCTGTCAGATGCAATGTCACCAGCGGTTACAACTGCTGGACCTTCTTTGTAAAGCCTTACGTTCTTTTCGTAATCTTTATCAGAGCAGGTTGTTTTAATCGCAACGCATTTTAAGTTAAGAATTATATCTGATACGTCTTCTTTAATTGCAGGAATAGATGTAAATTCGTGTTTAACACCTAAATCTTCAGAGAACTTAATGTTCTTTATTGCTGCACCTGGAAGAGCAGATAATAAAATTCTTCTTAAACAGTTACCAATTGTAAGACCAAAACCTTTTTCTAAAGGTTCAACCGTAATTTTAGCGTAACTTTTTGTTTCGTTTTCTTCCACTGCTATTTTGGGCATTTCAATTTCCATCATAATGAGAAATCCTCCTTAATAGTTTTTTATTGAAACGGTCGGGAATTCTTACGGAGCGTGGAATTCTCCCTTTCCCCCCGAGCCGTTTCTTATTTATTTTTTATAAATTATTTAGAATACAATTCGACAATCATGTGTTCAGCAATGTTGCTGTCGATATCGTCTCTTGCTGGAAGAGCAAGAATTTTGCCTTCTAAAGTTTCTGGGTTGAAATCAAGCCATTTTGGCATTGCACCAATTTTCATTTGCTTAATTTCTTCAAAATATTTGTTTGATTTTTTGCTTTCTTTAACAGCGATTACGTCGCCAACTTTTACACAGTAAGAAGCAATGTTAACGTTTTTACCATTTACGGTGAAGTGTGCGTGAGTAACAAGTTGACGAGCCTGTGACCTAGATGCACCGATACCCATTCTGTAGATAACGTTGTCAAGTCTTCTTTCTAAAAGAGATAACATGTTTTCACCGGTTATACCCTTCATTCTGTCGGCTTTTTCGTAATATTTTCTGAATTGTCCTTCTAATACGCCGTAAATTCTCTTACATTTTTGTTTTTCACGAAGTTGAAGACCGTATTCAGAAATTTTCTTTCTGCTCATACCGTGTTGTCCAGGAGCAACTGGCCTTTTTTCAAAAGCACATACACCTTTAAAACATCTTTCGCCTTTTAAGAATAACTTTGCGCCTTCACGTCTGCAAAGACGGCATTTGGATTCTGTATATTTAGCCATTATAATTTCCTCCGTTATACTCTACGTTTTTTGGGCGGTCTGCAACCGTTGTGTGGGATTGGAGATACATCTTGAATAAGAGTTACCTCTAAATCGCAGTTTGCAAGTGCTCTAATTGCAGATTCTCTACCTGCACCTGGGCCCTTTACGTAAACTTCTACTTGGCGCATGCCTTGATCTCTTGCTACTTTACCTGCTGCTTCAGTTGCTTGTTGAGCTGCAAATGGGGTGCTTTTTCTTGAACCCTTAAAGCCTAAAGAACCTGCTGAAGACCAAGATACTGTGTTGCCTTGTAAATCGGTTATAGTTACTAATGTGTTGTTAAAGGATGCTTGAATGTGAACTTGACCTTTATCAACTTTTCTAACGTCCTTACGTTTTTTAACAATTTTCTTATTAGCTGCCATTATAGTTTACCTCCTATCTGCCTGCCGTCTTTTTCTTTGCAACGGTGCGACGGGGACCTTTTCTGGTTCTTGCGTTTCTCTTGGAACTTTGTCCTCTAACAGGTAAACCTTTTCTATGACGAACACCACGATAGCAACCAATTTCTATAAGCCTTTTAATGTTTAAGCTTACGTCACTTCTAAGGTCGCCTTCTACACGAAGATTGTGTTCGATATATTCTCTGAGTTTTGCAACATCGCTTTCGCTTAAGTCTTTAACTCTGGTATCGGGATTAATTCCCGTTTCATTAATGATTTTTTTAGACGTCGTAAGTCCTATACCATAAATGTAGGTAAGACCGATTTCGACTCTTTTGTTGTTTGGCAAATCAACGCCGGCTATACGTGCCATTCTTGTCAGATACCTCCGATTTTTTACTTTAATTTAATGTTTTGTATATATTAGGCAGACAACCTTTAACCTTTTTGGAATGACAAAGGTTTTAAGATTTCCGCTTGTATTCTACTTTTGCCCCTTTTTTAGGGGCTGTTAGGGATTAACCCTGTTTTTGTTTGTGGTTTTTGTTTTTTGAACAAATTACCATTACTTTTCCGTTTCTTTTAATTACTTTGCACTTATCGCACATTGGTTTTACTGAAGGTCTTACTTTCATTTTTATTCTCCTTTGGATTTTTAATGTTTTACTTACTGCGCCAAATTATTCTGCCCTTTGTTAAATCGTATGGGCTCATTTCCAGTTTGACTTTATCGCCGGGAATAATTTTGATGTAATGCATGCGCAGTTTTCCCGAAATATAAGCCGTTATAACGTGACCATTAGATAGCTTAACAGTAAACGTTGCATTTGGTAAAGCTTCAACAATCTCGCCTTCGGTTTCTATAACGTCATCTTTCGACACTAAACTTTCCTCCTGTTTTTATTTAACGGCACTTGCTATATAACTTTTAAAAGTTCTTAAGCCTATAGCTTGGCCTTTTTCTATTATTTCGACAATGCAATTATCTGTTGCCGATTTAATAACTTTAATATGCTTTGAATTTTTCTTTTTTGGGTTTTTTAAACCAAACCTTTTTCCGTTTGATAAATACACAAATTTATCTTTAACAGCTGTCACTATAAAATATTCGCCCTTGCAAGCTCCTTTTATAGATAAAACAACGTCACCTATACTATAGTATAACATATTTTTACAAAG
>JAGBSS010000204.1 GCA_017631725.1 Clostridia bacterium
AAGCTTATAAAACAAGTAATTTCTCCTTGCAAAATTGCCGTTATTACCGATGACGTTGTAGATAGAATTTATTCAGAAACTCTTGTAGAAAGTTTAGAAAAACAAAAATATCAGGTTGTAAAATTTGTTTTCCATAGCGGAGAAGCAAGCAAAAACATGGAAACGTATACTGATATTTTAAACTTTTTGGCATTAAATCAACTTACGAGAACAGATGCAATTGTATCTCTTGGTGGCGGTGTAGTTGGAGATATGGCAGGTTTTTGTGCGGCAACTTATTTAAGGGGTATAAAATACGTTCAAGTTGCAACAACGCTTTTAGCACAAATAGATTCTTCTGTCGGTGGGAAAACCGGAATTGATTTAAAAGAAGGCAAAAATTTAGTAGGTGCATTTTATCAGCCATCTATGGTTATATGTGACGTAAACGTTCTTTCTTCTTTACCAGAGCGAGTTTTCCGTCAAGGTATGGGTGAAGTTTGCAAATATGCTATATTAGATAAAGAAATTTTCGAGCACGTAGAAAACAATCTTGCAGATATTGAAAAATTAGTTTATCTTTGCGTTGATTATAAAAAACGAATAGTAGAAGAAGACGAGTTTGAAAGTGGAAATCGTAAACTTTTAAATTTAGGGCATACGGTAGCACACGGAATAGAAGTTTTTAGCAACTATAAAATTGCGCACGGAGATGCCGTTTCTATGGGCGTTAAAGTGGTTATTAACAGCGCCTACAGGCTTAAATACATAGACAACGAGACAAGGGAACGTATGCTAAACGTAATTAGCAAGTGTTCTGACTGCGTTCTTTTTAAATACACCGTGCAAGAAGTTTTACAAGCCGTTGTATACGATAAGAAAAGAAGTGGAGATTTAATTAGTATAGTTATGGTTCACGGCATAGGCGATTGTCGTGTGGAAAAAATAAAATTCTCTCGCCTTATGGAGTATTTCATTTGATAATCAAATTAAATGGTTTTAAAGCAGATGGTTGCGTTAATGCAATACCTTCTAAATCTTTTGCCCACAGAATTGCTATTTGCGAGTTTTTGGCTAATAAAGAAATAACGGCAGGTGGGGCTTTAGGTGTTTCTAAAGATATAAATGCAACGGTAGACTGCTTAAACAGAATAAAACTTAATAATTATAATTTAGATTGCGGTGAATCGGGCTCTACTCTTCGATTTTTAATTCCATTACTTTCGGCGTTAAATTTAAAGGCGGAGTTAACGGGTAGTGGCAGGCTTTTAGATAGACCGAACGTAGAACTTATAAATGCTTTAAACTTAAACGGAGCAAATATAGTTCAAGAAAAAAGCGTTAAAATAGATGGCGATTTAAAGGGTGGAGATTTTTATTTAAGGGGAGATATAAGTTCGCAATACATATCAGGTTTGTTAATGGCATTACCCATTTTAAAATCTGATAGTAAAATAATTTTAACTTCTCCATTATCTTCGAGCCCATACGTTGATATTACCATTTCGGTTGTTAAAGCATTTAACGTTAACGTGGAAAAAACTGATTACGGCTTTTTTTTAAAGGGCAATCAAAAATATTTTGGCAGTTTAACTGCTGAAGGAGATTATTCAAACGGAGCATTTTTTATGGCGCTTGGCGCACTTTCTGGCAAGGTTTGTGTAAACGGATTAAACCCAAATAGCATTCAAGGGGACAAGCAAATTATAGATATATTAAAATCTTTTGGTGCAAAAGTAACCGTAAATGGGTGCTCCGTTACGGTTGAAAAGGGTGAATTTTTGCCATTTAGTTTTAATGCAGATAGTTGTCCAGATTTAGTACCCGTTGCTTCGGCAATAGCATCTTTTGCTAAAGGGGAAACGATAATAAAAAACGTTGAAAGGCTTGTTTTAAAAGAAAGTGATAGAATAAAATCGGTTATAGAAATGGTAAATTCTTTCGGTATAAAAGCAGAAAGGGTGGAAAACGATTTAATTATTCACGGTGGAACTCCAAAATTTGTTAATAGCGTTAATGGATTTAACGACCACAGAATTGTTATGTCCGCTTGTGTTATGGCAAGTTGCGTAAACGAGTTTAGCACAATTTTAGGTGCAAATGCAGTAAAAAAATCTTATCCTAATTTCTTTGAGCATTATAAAATGGTTGGGGGAAAAGTTTATGAAGTATAACGATAATCAAAAATCTGTATATAGTGGCAAAAAGTTAACGATTACGGTTTTTGGAGCATCACATTCTAACGAGATTGGTGTTAAAATAAAAGGCTTAAAAGGCAAAACCTTTTCAGAAAGTTTTGTGCAAGACTTTTTAGCAAAAAGGCAAGCAAAAAACTTTTCTTATTCCACCACAAGAATAGAAAGCGACAAGGTGGTTTATAAAAGTGGCTTTAAAAATGGTAAAGTAACTTCTAATAATTTTATCGCCGTAATTTATAACCAAAACCAAAAGAGTAAAGATTATTCTAATTTATATAAAATTCCACGTCCAAGTCACGCAGACTTTGTCGGTTATAGTAAATATAAAGATGGGTTTGACTATCGTGGCGGTGGCAAGTTTTCTGGTAGACTAACTGCTCCAATATGTATAGCAGGGGGAATAGCAAAAGATCTTTTAGAAAAAAAGGGTATAAAAATTAATGCTTTTGTTTCTTCTATAGGTCAAGTTAATGGAAAAACGTATAACGATATAGATTTGCAAAATCTTGAAAATTTAGATAGCAATTTCCCTGTTATAGACCAAAAAGATAAAGAGAATATGCTATCATTAATAGAAAGTGTTAAAAAACAGGGGGATTCTGTCGGTGGTAAAATAGATTGCGTTATAACGGGCATTCCCGTTGGGCTTGGCGAATATATGTTCGATAGTTTAGAAGGAGTTATATCTCGCTTGGCGTTTAGCGTTCCTGCTGTAAAAGGAATAGAATTTGGCACAGGTTTTAAACTTTCAGAAAGTTTTGGGTCTATTGCTAACGATGAGTTTTATTTTGAAAACGGCGTAGTTAAAACAAAAACCAACAATAACGGCGGAATAAACGGCGGAATATCTAATGGAATGCCAATAATGTTTAGGGTGGCGGTAAAACCCACTCCGTCAATTTTAAAAGAACAAAATTCGGTAAATTTACAAACGGGTGAAAACGTAAAAATAAAAATAGAAGGTAGACACGATGCTTGTATAGTTCCCCGTGCCGTGGCCGTTATAGAAGCCATAGCATCCATTGCTATACTAGATTTAATTTAGGAGACAATATGGGTTTAGAAGATATAAGAAAAGATATCGATTGTATTGATGATGAGATTGTAAAACTTTATACAAAACGTATGGAACTTGTTGAAAGGGTCGTAAAGGAAAAAGAAAAAGACTTAAAGCCCGTTTTTGACCCAGATAGAGAAAAGAAAATTTTAGTAAGGGTGACTGAAAACGTACAAGAAAAGCACGTTGGCTACGTTAAAAGGCTTTTTGAAACCTTGTTCGAAACTTCTAAAGCATTGCAAACGGAACAAGCAAACTACTATTCTGAAATTGGAGACAAAATAGAAAAAACTCTGCAAAAAGGGGAAAGTATTTTTCCAAATCGTGCAAGAGTTGCCTGCCAAGGCATAAGTGGTTCTTATTCAAGTATTGCGGCAGAAAGGCTTTTCGACGTGGCAGACATTTCATACTTTAAAAATTTTGAAGGGGTATTTTCTTCCGTAGAAAAGGGATTTACAAAATACGGCTTACTTCCAATAGAAAATTCTTCTGCAGGCTCAGTAAACGAAGTTTACGATTTAATGAAAAAGCATAAATTTTACGTTGTAAAATGTGTTCGCCTTGCAATAAACCATAATTTAGTTTCAAAGCCAAACGTGAAAAAAGAAGATATTAAAGAAATTTTATCTCA
>JAGBSS010000205.1 GCA_017631725.1 Clostridia bacterium
ATAAATGATATCTCGGCTGGTAAAGTGAGCTCCGGCTTCTTCGTTGTAGCTTTCGGAAAACTTGCGGATTAGTTCCTCAAAAATGTAGCCCATATCCATGGATGTAATTTTGTCGGGTGACATATCTGCCTTTTTGGAGTTGAACTCTTGAATAACTATGTAAAGCACGTTGCCTTTTACCATTATGCTTGCACCAACGTTAAGTTTTGCAATTTCATCAAAATTGCTAATTTTTTCACGCTCGAAAACAATTTGACAATTTTTAAAGTAAGAGCCATCGTTTACTTCTATAAAGCCAAAGGTTTTGCTATCTCTAACCGTTTTAACCCAACCTGCAACCGTAACCGATTGAGAAGAGTATAATTCTGAATTTTTAAAAATCTGTTTTAATAACGTTCTTTTCATAATACACCTTAAGATTTTTATTTGTTTTTTTCAATACGAAAATATTATAACAAATATTTTTTAATTTTTCAAGAATATATAATAAAATTATATATAAATACTAATTATAATGCAAAAAACCACCGCTATTAGGGAATTTTTATCCAAAATAAAAGTATAGCACACTATACTTCACTAAAAGTGAAACGTAGTGTGCTTTTCTTATCCACAAAAATTAAATATTATTAGTTATATTTTTAGCCTTGTGGCTAAAAGTGATATGCCGTTGGCGTGATATTTTGGCAAAGCCAAAGTTATATTAAATAAATCCTTAACTTGCCGTAAGGCAAATATAACTGCGTAGCAATATAACTTGTCGTTATACAAATATCACAAATCCGCTTGCGGATTTATTTAGTTGCCGAATCCCTTGTAGGGACTCGGCTTTGCGGTGGTTTTATTGTTTTAATATTAAACTTGTATTTTTTTAGTGTAAGTTTGACGTTTTTTAACAACTTCTGTATCAATAAACTTCCATTGTTGGTGAATATTTAGGTTATGCTCTAACATTGGGTTAGACTCTAATAATCTAATGTCGTTTTTAGCAATTTGGTTAAGAATTTTAGATATTATTATAGAGTTTATACCCGTGTTTTTGTATTTATCCTTAATTCCAATTAAAGCCATTTCTAATTCTTTTGGGAACCAAATAGATTTTAAAACGCCAATAAAACCAAATGGGAAAAGCCTGCCCCTACTTTTAATTAACGCATTACAAATAGAAGGTAAAACTATACCAAAGCCTGCAATTTCATCGTTCTCATCAACTAAAAAACTTACGTATTTTTTGTTAACGATGGTGGCAAATTGACTTAAAACGTTCTTTTTTGCTTCTCCTTCTATTGGAACGTAAGCATCTAAATGGCGATATGCTTCGTTTAAAGTGTCAAAAAATTTATCTCCGTATTGCTTTACAATTTGTTTAACACTTAAAGTATCTGTTAATTCTCTTACTTTTAGCCTAACCTTTAACCTTTCTGCAAGCCTATCCATACGCTCGTCTGGTTTTTTAGGGATTTCAAAACGGCGTTCCATCCATTTAGATTCTGCTTCAAAGCCTAAAAGTTCTAAATTTTTAGCAAAATATGGGTAAGAATAGTTTGTCGCATAGGTTGCCCTTTCGTTAAAGCCGTAGGTTAACAAACCTTCTCTATCCGTGTCGTTAAAGCCCCAAGGTCCGTGAATAATTTCCATGCCGTTTTCGTGACCAAACTTTTCAACAGCACCAATTAACGCCTTAAAAACTTCTATATCATCTATACACTCAAAGCGAGAAAATCTTACCATTTTTTTGCCTTGAAGTTGGTTATCTTTATAGTTGATTAAACCTGCAATTCTTCCGACAACCTTGCCATCTTTATACGCTAAAAACCCTTTTATTTTATTAACTTTTAAACTAAAATTTTTCTTTGGATTAAAGGTATCTAACTCGTCACTTCTTAAAGATGGAACGTAATAAGGACAACCTTTATATAATTTTATTGGGTAAGCCGCAAAGGTTTTTAAATCTTTTTTTGTCTTAAGCTCTTTTATTTCTATCATAATGCTTCTCCACTTGTATAAAAGCATTATACAAAATTTTTAAAAATTTTTCAAGTGCTTAAAGTAAATTTCTATTTATTTTCCTGAGTCTTTTCAATTAATTCTGGCGGACGTTCTTCTTTTAACGCCATAACGTAGTTGTTATACTGCTCTTCGCTAAGTTTTATTACTTTGTTTTTTCTTTTTTTACTCATAAAATCACCTCTTATCTATTATAACTCTCAATAAATTTTTTATACAAAAGAGCCACCCAAAATGCACGGCGTTTTAAAGCAAAATTATATTACTCTTCTCTTAACTCAATTCTCCTTAATTCTTCACTCGTAACTAACACTTTTTCATTTTCAGTTTGAATATAAAAATGAAATTCTTCACTTTTTG
>JAGBSS010000206.1 GCA_017631725.1 Clostridia bacterium
AATTTATAATGGTGTAAACAACCATCTCTTTCATTTTATCATAATTTATATAATCGTGTTTATCAAAAACAAACTCATGCGAGAAAGATTGAATTATGTCCATCGCTAAATGCACTTTTTCTACACCGCACTCATTATTTATACCTAAAATGGGCAATTTATCTGCAATCTTAATGGTAATTTCATCTTCTAACCTTAGAAATTCTGTAGAAACTGCTTCATCACTTCCGGATAAAGCGTGTAATGTTTCGTGCATTTTGCGGTTTCTTTTATGCGTTTTGATAACCTCTTCTATAACTTTTTCAATAAAATCTTTTAGGTTAAATGGAGCGCTAACCTTATCAAACATTTTTAAAAAAGGCTCGAACACTTTTTGCACGTAAATGTATAATGCGGAAATTAAAATATCACGTTTATCCCTAAAATATCCGTATACTATACCGGTGGAAACGCCTGCTTCTTTTGCAATTTCCGCCGTGTTAGTTCCATAATAGCCAACGTTAGAAAAAAGCTTGTAGCCGGCTAAAATAATTTTATTTTTTGTTTCAATAGAACGTTCTTGTTTTGGTTGTCTAATGTTCGTATTCATAATTTTATTGTATAATAAGTTTTAAGATAAATCAAGTATAAATTTATAAAAAACTGAAAAAAGTTTCACATTTTACTTGACAATATTTTTTGCCGTATGATAATATAATTTTACTAAAAAAGTGAAATTTGTTTCACATTTTACATATAGATAAATTATTGGAGAAAAAATGACAAAAACGTTAAACAAATTTTCTATTGGAGAAAGTGGTAAAGTTGTTATGGTGTCGGGGGAGCGCAAAATTAAAAGGCGTTTATACGATATGGGTATAACAAACGGTGCAGAAATATATTTAAGAAAAAAAGCCCCTTTAGGCGACCCTATAGAAGTGACTGTTCGTGGGTACGAATTGTCTTTAAGGCTTGCAGAGGCATCGCTTATAAAATTAGAGGTGAACAATGCTTAGATTTGCTTTGGCTGGCAACCCAAACTCTGGGAAAACCACTCTATTTAACGGATTAACAGGTTCAACTGCACACGTGGGCAATTGGCCGGGTGTAACGGTGGATAAAAGAGAAGGTTTGTATAAAAAATCTTCAGAGCCTATTGCCGTTGTAGATTTACCGGGTATTTATTCTCTTTCGCCCTACACACCAGAAGAAGTAATTGCAAGAAACTATATTTTAGATGAAAAGCCAGATTGCGTTATAAACATTATCGATGCAACCAATTTAGAACGCAACTTATATTTAACCACTCAAATTTTAGAAATAGACGTTCCCGTTGTTATAGCATTAAATATGATGGATGCTGTAGAAAAACGTGGCGACAAAATAGACGTTAAAGAACTTGAAAAACGTTTAAACGTTCCTGTGGTGAAAATTTCAGCCTTAAAGGGTGAAGGAATAGAAGTTGTTATGGAACGTGCGTTAGAAGTTTGTAAGACAAAGCGCACGGGTGTGACCGTAATAGAAGAAACGGCTTTAAAACACTTAATTAGCGATATAAAAATTGCGTTAGAAGGGCAAGGGGTAGGCAATCCATTGTTCCACGCAGTAAAACTTGCCGAGTTAGACGATTTAGAAGTTTTAATGCACAAAGACACGGTAAACATGGTGTCAGAGTTTAAAAAGCAATACGAAAATCCTGTTTTTGGCGACGATTATGAAGCACTTGTAGCAGATGCAAGGTATAAATACATAACAAAATACTTTTCACCCACTTTAACGAGAAAAAGTAAAGAAAAATTTGAAAACACTCCATCTAATAAAGCGGATAAAATTTTAACGCATAAAATTTGGGGTATACCAATATTTTTAGGCGTATTGTTTTTAATATTCCACCTAACTTTTTCAGAAAACTTATTCTTTTTAGGCAATTTAATTCCAGATGATTGGACTTCGCTTAAAGGTACTGCGTTAGAAGGTGTTTTTGCAACCGGAAACGGTATAAATTCGCCGGGGGTTATACTATATAATTTAGTCGATGCCTTTACCACCTTTTTATCAACAACAGTAGAAGGATGGTTTGCGGGTAATTCTACGTGGGTTTCGGGTTTTGTCACAAATGGCGTGCTTGGTGGGGTATTCTCCGTTCTATCTTTCTTGCCACAAATTTTAGTTTTGTTTTTGTTCTTCTCTATTTTAGAAGATACGGGCTATATGGCAAGAATAGCATTTATTTTAGATAGATTATTAAAGAAATTTGGTTTATCGGGTAGGGCATTTTTACCTATGATTATGGGTTTTGGCTGTTCCGTTCCTGCAATGATAAACACAAGAACGTTAGCCGACGAAAAAGAAAAAATTGCAACGGTAAGGGTAATTCCGTTTTTCTCTTGTGGTGCAAAATTGCCTATTTTAACTGCAGTTGCAGGTGGGATAGTAAATTATTTCGGAATTTTAAACGTAGATTTAATAACATACGGAATGTACGTTATCGGTATTGCAGTTGCATTAATATCTGTTATAATAATGCGCTCTACCACGTTAAAAGGCGATGCTCCAACGTTTATAATGGAATTGCCATCTTATCATAAGCCTCAATTTAAAAGTTTAATGGCTTTAATTTGGGATAAGGCAAAACATTTTATCAAAAAAGCATTTACCATAATTTTAGCATCTACTATTGTAATTTGGTTTTTAAGTCACTTTAGTTTTAGTTGGCAATTTTTATCTGATACGCAAATAGATCAAAGTATTTTGGCAAGTATAGGTAAGCTATTACAACCAATATTTACACCGCTTGGTTTTGGCAGTCAGATAGGTTCTAACGGCTGGGTATTTATAGTTGCTGCGATAACAGGTTTAATAGCAAAGGAAAACGTAATTGCAACTTTTGGAACTTTGGCTCTTTGCATTGGTTCAAGTATTATAGACGTAGAAGTAGACGGTGGCGTTGCAGCGGTCACGACAATGATATCAAATACAGGAATAAGTGCTGCTGCGTTAATTGCATTTATTGCGTTTAATATGACTACAATTCCTTGTTTTGCAGCAGTGGCGGCGGCTAAAGGGGAAATGCCAAACAAAAAAGCATTTAAAGGAACGCTAATTTTTTGGATAATTACTTCTTATATCCTTTCAAGCGTGATATACTTAATAGGAAGTTGGTGGTGGACTTCGTTTATTGTTTTAGCAGTGCTTGTTGCATTTATATTTTTAGCAAAAAAAATAAAAATTACTAAAAAGGTAAAAAAATGAAAGCATTAGAAATACTTGTAATAGTTTTAAGCATATTATTTGTGCTTGGCGTTATAATAAAAAGCAT
>JAGBSS010000207.1 GCA_017631725.1 Clostridia bacterium
GAAGAAGTTGATTTTTCTAACGACAAAGATAATAGCCAAAGTGTAAACGTGGTTATAGTAAACGAAATTAACTCTGATATTATAAAAGAAATTTCTACTTCAAGCGAATATTCTTTTTATATATCAGATTGTGCAGTATGCCTTTTTAACGGCAACACGGAATATGAGTTTCCCTTGCAAGTTAGCCTTTTAGAGCAGGGTCTTACTGCAACCGAAATAATAAATGCGTTATCATTTATATTTATGGGAAATAAAACGCTTACCGTGTTTGATAAAAAGGCGTTTAAACACCTATTAAAAAAATCTTTTGCTATGGACCTTTTAGCCCCAATTGAAGACGTTTCTCTTATGAAATATCTTTGCGATTTTGCAGGCAAGGCGGAAACGGCGGAAGAAGTATTTTTATTCTACGGTTTAGAAAATAAACCAAAGGCATACGCATTGTATACAATTAAAAATAATTTACTACAAAAATTACAAAGCGAACAAACCTTAGATTTGTATAAAAACGTAGAACTTCCGCTATCAGACGTTTTATATGAAATGGAGGTTTCCGGCTTTAAAATAGATAGTGAAAGTTTATACCAAACGGGAAAGGTATATGCAACTAAACTTGCCGAGTTAGAAGAAAAAATTAAGCAATTAACAGGAGAAGAAAACTTAAACGTAAATTCTCCAAAACAACTTGGAGAAGTGTTGTTTGAAAAACTTAAAATAGGCAAGGGTAAAAAGACAAAAACGGGCTATTCTACAAAAGTAGATGTTTTAGAAGCGTTAGAAGACGCCCACCCTGTTATACCTTTTATATTAAATTATAGAAGGTTGCAAAAACTTTATTCAACGTATATAGAAGGGTTTAAGCCTCTTATAGAAAAATCTACAGGGCTTATACACACGTCGTTTAACCAAACGGTCACGTCAACGGGCAGGCTTTCAAGTAAAGAGCCTAATCTCCAAAATATTCCCGTTAGAGATGATGAAGGTAAAGAATTACGTAAATTTTTTGTTCCTAAATCTCAAGATAGAATTTTAGTGGGGGCAGATTATTCGCAAATAGAGTTAAGGCTTTTAGCGGCGTTCTCTAACTGTAAAAGTTTAATTACGGCTTTTAGAAACGAAGAAGACGTTCATACTGAAACGGCCGCTAAAGTATTTAAAGTAAAAAAAGATGAAGTGACAAGTAATATGCGTCGCCAAGCAAAGGCGGTAAACTTTGGCATTATTTACGGCATTAGTGAATATGGTCTTGCAAAAAATATAGGCGTTTCACCGAGAACGGCAAAAGAATATATAGATTCTTATTTTGCAACCTATCCAGAAGTTAAAGCCTACATTGACAAAAACGTTGAAAGTGCTAAATTAAAAGGCTATGCCGAAACAATTTTAAATAGAAAAAGGGTTATAAGAGAATTAAATTCTTCTAACTATGCTCTTCGTTCTTTTGGGGAACGTGCGGCAATGAATATGCCACTTCAGGGAAGTAGTGCAGATATCATAAAAGTGGCTATGATAAACGTTTACAACAGGCTTAAAAAAGAAGGCTTAAAATCGGAACTTATTTTACAGGTGCACGATGAACTTATTATAGATGCCTTTAAAAGCGAACAACAAATTGTAGAAAGAATTTTAAAAGAAGAAATGGAAAACGCAGTCACTCTCTCCGTGCCACTCACGGTGGAAATAGGGTCTGGCGAAAATTGGTTTGATGCAAAATAGTATGGAAAAAACACGTTTAATTGCAATTACAGGCGGAATAGGGTCTGGTAAAAGTTTGGCTCTTTCTTTAATAAAAGAAAGTGGCTATTTTACCTTGTCCTGCGATGAAATTGTAAATGAAATTTATTCTAAAAGGTGTTTTTTAATTAAACTAAAAAAACTTTTTGGTAAAGAAGTTTGCGTTATAAATAAAAGCATAAATAGAAATGAAATTTCTAAAAAAGTTTTTTCAGATAGTGCTTTAAGGGAGAAATTAAATAGATTAGTTCACCCACAGGTTGTTGCGCAAATTTATAAAAAGGTAAAAAGGGCAAAGGTGAAAACTGCCGTTGTAGAAGTTCCGCTTTTATTTGAAAGTAATTTGCAAACGCTTTTTGATAAGGTTTTAATTATTGTAAGAGATAAAAATTCGAGAGAAAAAGCCCTTTTAGAAAGGGGGCTTAATAAAGAGCAAATTATAGAAAGAATTAACTCTCAAATAGATTACGAAAATTTAGATAAAACCCCTTACACCGTTATTTTAAACGATAGCGATGAAAATAGTTTAAAACAAAAATTGATAAAAGAACTATAAAAAAACTCTCGAAAGAGAGTTTTTATTTTGTAAAATATAACAGGCTGTTAACCACTTGAATAGGTATGCCTATTAAAAATAGTTGCCATAAATTATAACTTAAAAATTGCAAATATAGGCTTGCTATAAGCGACCATGCGGCAATAGAATTAAGCAAAAGATTTAGGTGTTTAGACTTAAGCCACTTTTTGTTGTAAAATAAGCCAACCGCACAGGATATCGGAATAGCCCAAATAAAAACCATCCAAAATTGTTTTTCAAAGAACATGTCCAAAAGAGTATATAAAACCAA
Organism: Clostridia bacterium; assembly: GCA_017631725.1. Classification (GTDB taxonomy): domain Bacteria; phylum Bacillota; class Clostridia; order Christensenellales; family Borkfalkiaceae; genus UBA1259. Next base: position 2,583 of record JAGBSS010000207.1, read on the forward strand.
AACAGCAGTCCATACAGCGCAGATGGAAACGATGCAAGTAATTATCTTGCTTGTTTCTTTTTTCACTTCTTCTTTATTTTTAGTTTTTTCGTGTTCTTCAAATAAATAAGAAAAAGGAACGCTATATATTTCACTTAAGGTTTTAAGCACTTCTACATCTGGTAAAACTTCGCCCGTTTCCCACCTTGAAACGGCTTTATCAGAATAATTTAATTTTTTTGCTAAATCTATTTGCGTTAAATTATTTTTCTTTCTCAAAGTGACTAAATTGTCAATAATTATCTCTCTAAAAGTCTTCATATCATTATTATATCATAAAAATTTAAAAAATCAAGCCTTTTTTTAAACAATTCTCGCTTTGCGAGAGTTGGGTTTAGGCTATTCTCTCTTGCCGAAAAAAGTCGAGAAATTTAAAAAGATAATTCTCTTGAGTTTTGCATTTATATCATATATAATTACAATGTCGATACTCGGCAAACTATGTTTACATTTAAGGAGCTAAAATGGGAAAAACTGAAAGAACTTTGTATGAATATACCGCTTCACAAGACGTTGTTGCTCTTCAAGCAAAATACACGCTTTATAAGCAAATTATGAACATTATCATGTACGCTAAATGTGATATGAATATGGACGTTGACCTTTTAACTAAAGCTTGGAAATTGGTTGTTGAGAGAAACGACTGTTTAAGAATGGGCTTTGTTGGTAGTGGTAAAAAGGCAAGGCAATATTTTATTGATAAAGTAGAAGTTAAAGATATTCCTTATATGGAATTTAATACAGATGAAGAATTTGAAACATTTATTAAAAAATATCGTAAAATCGTTTTAAAATATAAAAAAGAAGAAGTTTACGATATAATCTTTTGCAAAATGCCAGATGGCAAGTTTACCGTTTTATTAAAGGTATGCCACTTGGTTTTAGACACCTATGGTATAGGAATTATTTTCCAAGACTTATTTGGTGTATACAACGCACTTAAAAACGGCACGGAACTTCCTGCTTGCCCAGGCAAGTTTGAAGACCTTGTTAAAAAAGATATTCAATACAATCACAATCCAGAAACTGAAAAGAAAAATTTAGAATTCTTTACAGAATATTTAAAAATGAAAGAGCCACCATACTATGCAGGTATTCACGGCGACAAACACCCACTTTGGAAAAAGCAAGTTAAAAAGGGTAGTAAGTGTATGAAAATGTTCTTTATCAAATGCGATACAGAAGGTTTCAAATTTGATATTGACAAAGAAACTACCGATAAAGCAATGAAATATTGTGCGGAAAATCATTACACTCCTGCAAATTTCTTCTTTTACCTTTGCTCGGTGGTATGCTCTAAAGCAAACGGCAACGTTAAAAATATGATTCCACTTGAACTTTGCAACTGCCGTGGTACTGTTCAAGAAAAGAAAACTGCAGGAACTAAAGTTCAAAGTATTGGTTGCTACACTACTGTAGATGGAGAAAGAAGTTTTAGCGACAACTTTGCAGATTTCTGCGTAAGCCAAAATCAACTCTATCGTCATTTAGGTTTTTCTGATATAGAATACGAAAAATTATTTAACAAAATTTATAAAGCATCTTTTTTAGAAACTTATTACCATATAATTTTCTCATTTATTCCAACAAGGGCAATAGAAGGAGTAGAAATAAGTTTTATTAGTAATGGTAAATTCGTTCTTCCTGCATACGTTGCTTTAATGTACGACGTAGATAATGGAACAATGCAAATGGTTTACGATGCTCAAACCATTTTACATACTGAAAACGACCTTAAATGTTTTACCGAAAACTTTGTTTCAGTTATTAATCAAGTTACGGCAAATCCAAACGTTCTTCTTAAAGACGTTGTTGTAGAACCATATTAATACAAGGAGATAAAAATGAAACTAATTAAAGGCATAGATAAAGAGTCTGCAATTTTATTTAAAGACGGACCTTATAAAAGCATTAAAGATGCTATTTCAAGAATCCGTACTTATTTTGCAGACAAACCAATTTTAGCCGATTTAGATGTTAATAAAAACATTAGATACTACACCGGCAAAATGATTGCAGATGAGGTAGATGCTTTAGGTGATGGGCTTATTGCAATGGGGCTTAAAGATGCTCACGTTGCGATAGTCGCAGATAACTCTATTCGCTACATATTAACTGACATCACCGTTTCTAACGGTGTGGGCGTAGTGACTCCAATCGATAAATACGCACCATAAGACCTTATGGCAACTCTTTTATCTAAATGTGATGCAAACGCAGTTATGTGTTCTTTCTACTTAGTAGAAAAAATCAAAAAAGTTGCGGAAAAATGCCCACTTTTAAAAACCATAATTACAATAGATAAAAAAATTGAAGGTCACCCATTTTACGAAGATATCGTTGCTGATGGTTATAAACTTCAAGCAGAAGGAAAGGGCGAGTATAAAGATTTAGATTTTGATATACTTAAACCTGCAAAAATTCTTTTCACTTCTGGAAC
>JAGBSS010000208.1 GCA_017631725.1 Clostridia bacterium
TTAAAATCTTGGGAAAAAGTTTGTAAAATTAGGGTTTTCATGAAAGATGAATTTTATAAAAAGCTTTCTTGAAAGTTCCTTTACCTTGTGATTTCTTTCACTTAATAGTTTTAAATAAAGTTCTTCACGATTGTATAACGACATAACGTAATCATCTTTTTGACTTTTTTATTGGTTTATAATCAATATTGTAATCAAATTATGATTATATTGTCAATCTAATTTTTTAAACTTAAAAAATTGACAAAAAATGCATTTTGATTATACTTTTAATTAATGAGGTAATTAATATGAATTTGGAAAATTTTCTAAAAGAATTTAGTAATGAAAATTGTGCTTGCAAACGAGTACACGCATTTACCCCATCTCACATTATGGTGGAAAAAGGTGCAATAGAAAAGATACCCCTTTTGTTGTCGGAATTTAATAGCAAAAAGCCATTTATATTGTCTGACAAAAACACTTTTGAAAAAGCGGGTAATAAATTATGTGATATATTGCAAAATAATAAAATCGCATTTTCTCACTATGAATTTTTAACAGGCGACGTTGAACCCGATGAAAAATCGGTAGGAAGTGCAATTATGCATTTTGACAATAGTTGCGATTTAGTGATTGCCGTCGGCTCTGGAGTAATTAACGATATAGGAAAAATTGTTGCAAATACGGCGAAATTACCCTATTTTATAGTTGGTACAGCTCCAAGTATGGATGGTTATGCATCTGCATCTTCTTCTATGTCTATGGACAGGCTAAAAGTTTCTTTACCAAGCAAATGTGCAGATGTAATTATTGGAGATATCGACATTTTAAAAGAAGCACCTATAAAAATGCTTCAAGCAGGACTTGGAGATATGCTTGCAAAATACGTAAGTATTGCAGAATGGCGAATATCAAATGAAATTACAGGCGAATATTATTGTGAACGAATTGCAGAACTTATTAGGACTGCTTTAAAACGTTGTGTGGAAAATGCAAAAGGTCTTTTGCAACGTGATGAAGAAGCAGTTAAGGCTGTATTTGAAGGGCTTGTAATCGGTGGCGTTGCAATGGCTTTTGCCGGTGTTTCCCGCCCTGCAAGTGGCATAGAGCATTATTTTTCTCACCTTTGGGATATGCGTGGATTAGAGTTTGGCACAAAAGTAGACTTACACGGTATTCAATGTGCCGTAGCAACAAATATCGTTGCAGGATTATACGAAAAACTATTAACTATCACTCCAAATAAAGAAAAAGCACTTGCTTATGCAAATTCGTTTAACTATGCAGATTGGGCAAATGAATTAAAAGAGTTTCTCGGCACGGGCGCAAATGCCATGATTGCAATGGAAGAAAAAGAGCAAAAATATAATACCGATAAGCACGCTTTACGTTTAGAAACCATAATAGCAAAGTGGGATAAAATTTGCCAAATAATTCGTAAGGAAATTCCTTCTCAAAAAGAAATACAAAACATTTTAGACACTATCGGCTTACCAAAAACACCCGAAGAAATTGGTATTGATTTCAATTTACCTATAACCTTAAAGGCAACTAAAGATATTCGTGATAAATATATTCTTTCACGACTCTTCTGGGATTTAGGTGTAATTGATGAAATAAAGGAGTATAATTATGCAATTTAAAATTAATTGTACAATAGAAGAAAGTTATGACGTAGTAGTTTGTGGTGGCGGTCCTGCTGGTTTTAGCGCGGCGTTATGTGCGGCAAGAAACGGTGCACATGTTGCATTAGTTGAGCAAATGGGCTACCTTGGTGGTGCAGTCACAAACGCTTTTGTTTGCGTATGGCATACATTGCACGACACAACACACAATAAACAAATTATTAGCGGATTAAAGCAATGCGCAACAAAATGAAGCAAGGTGGCTCGATTGTATTAGAAGATTAATTGATAATATAATAAAATCAGATCAATTTGAACTGCTTTTTGTTTATTTAATAATAGTATTTTAGTTTAAACCTTTTAAAGGGTTTTAAATTTTAATGGATTTAGCAATATTATTGTCTTTTCTGTATTGTTTTCTTACCAAAATATCTATAACAATTAATAACGCAACAATAACTATTACAAGTATAAATATTACCATATACATTGTCTGCCAACCGTAAACGTCTATAATTCTACCAATAATTGTAGCAGTGACACCTGCCGATAAAGATGCAACTGCGTTTGTTATTGCAGTATAAGATCCTGCGTTTACCTGATTTCTTACTTTTAGTGCAAGAACGCTTAAATTTATAAATTTAATGCCGTTTGCTAAAACAACAAATAAAACGGAAATAGAAATTGCAACAAAAACGTTAAGGTCAAATAAAAATGCAAGTAAAATAGACACAGGCAAGGTTATAATAGAACAAATTAAGGCAATTTTTATGTAATCTTTATGCTTTTCACACAAATTTATAGTAAGTATAGGGCCTAAAGTTACAGCCACGGGTGCTATTATCGTAACGTAAATAGAAATGTCTTGACTTAAGCCATGCACGTCTACTAAAAGGCTTGTAATATAATTCATAACAGCGGTATATACAGCCGTAAAAAGGAATGCAGTTAATAAAATAAATATATAAAAACAAATTTTTCTTTTTTTAGAATTAATGTTTATTAATGGTTTCAACTTGCTATCTGTTTGCTTGGTTTTATCAATTTCTAACTCATCAAACTTTTTATTTATGTTTACAAAGCGCTTTATCTTATTAATGTTTGTCCCAAAACATACAACTGCTACTACAAGCAATCCGGCAATTATAAAGTAAGGAACACGCCAAGCATTAATACCTACAAAAAATGCGGAAAGCCCATATGCCATTACTGATCCAAACGCATAGGCAGAAGTCATAAAAGTGTTTGCCTTGGTCAACTGTTTTGCGGGCAAATATTTGGATATAAAATAATAGCAACCACAATAAACACCTGCCTTAAACGCACCGCACAAACCATAAAATATCCAAATTTGATAAATATTAGTTGAAATACCTACAAGTGCCGTTGCTACCCCAGCCAAAGTAATTGTAATTACCATATATCTTTTTACGTTAATTTTAGTTAGTACAAAAGATAAAATAACTTGAACCAAACCATAGGCTACAAAATAACAAGTGTTAGATACACTTGCCGTGGCATATTCAAGACCCCATAAATCAACCAAAAATTTTTGTTCTGCATTAAAAACACCGCTTGCGGCTACTGCTATAACGTAAAGAAAAATGCAACTAAAAATAAAAAAGTTGCCACTTTTTAATCGCATGTTATTTAGTTTTTTAGATATCCCTGAAAATTCCATAAACACATTTCTCCAGCAATATTAACTTAATTATACACATAACTAATAAAAAAGACAAATTAAACTCTACTAATTTCTCGTCAATTTTTATTAAGTCATAATAGTCCTAAAAATGGCACTTTTATGCTATATCGCAAAATTAATATCCCTAATAAAAATTTAACTATATTAAGTTAATTGCTAAGCAGAAAATGTTTAGCACAAAAAAAAGAACTTGCAAAAAGCAAGTTCTTTTTTTATTCAACTATAATATTTGCATTTACGGGGTTTTCAAACATTTCAAAAGGCTTTCCATTTTCTCCAAGTGCCGTAACGTTTTTAAGTTTAATTGTTATAGGCTCATCTTCTGGAGCACTAACGTAAGATTTAAATCTCATACCCGTTATTTCAATATTCTCAAAGGTAATATCTTTTAAACGAGTTCCTGCTTCTAACGGTGGAGTATCAGATGCATACCTAATTAGTATGCCAGAATTTTCCACTTTGCAATTTCTGAAAACAATGTTATCGTATGGCACTTCATTTGGGAAATTAGTGCTAGCAAAATGTAGCCAAACACATAAAAGATCGTGTCTACCTTCTGTTATAGGCAAGGTATTGCTCTTTTTTCTAACTAGTTCTGTTCCCCTGTTTTGAACTATACTCATTCTATGTGGATAAATCCCCGGACCCCAAATTTTACAATCTTCTACAAGAGCACCGTAGCAACCAACCCTAAAGGCGTGGCAAGACGTGTTTATGTCGCAACGGCGAACAACAAGGTCTCTCATATTTATACCTGCAATGCAGTCATCCCCCGTGTGAAATATACAATCTTCAATTAACATATGGTTGCAAAAATGCATATGAGTTCCATCAGATGCCCCAATACATTTAACATTTTTCATAACGATATTTTCGCAATTATCTATTTGATGCATAAAATTACCGCAATTTGATATTGTATAGCCTTCTAAATAGATATTTTTAACGTTTGTTATAAAGATACCGTGTGGCCCACGATAGCCTTCTTCACCATTTGGATCGGCACAGTCGTCACCATCTATTAAAGAGCCTTCTTCCCCAATAATTTTTATATTTTCACCACCATAAACGGAGATAATTGCACGCCTATAAGTTTCCCAAGGCTTGTTATTATAATATTGAGTTATAAGTTCCATATCCGTGCGAAGCTCTACCCCTTTTGGAATATCGTAAACCTTATAATCTTCACAAACGTCAGACGCTAAAAGTTCTGCACCTGATTTTAAATAAAGTGTGGTGTTAGAATAAAGGCGAAGAGATGCTATTTTATATCTTCCCTTAGGTATAATAACCGTGCCACCATTTTCTTTACATAAATCTAAAACTGCTTGAATTTCTTTAGTTTGATATTCTTCAATATTTGGCACAACGCCATAATCGGTTAATAAAAACTCTGCCATAAAAATCTCCAAAAATTTTTTAAAAATTTAAAGAAATAAATAATTTATTCTCTATATTTTAATTTTATTTCACAAAAAAAACGAATTCAAGACATAAAGTTTAAAATTTAGGACAATTTTTAGCATAAAAAAAGCAAGTACAATTTATCCTTGCTTTTATTTATTTATAAGTTTTTAAGATATCATCTAAAAGGCAAAGGAAAAGGTAAAAACATTGTATAGCACCTTTTATACGATATTGATAATTAATATATGAATTTTACTAATTTTTCTCTACTTCAAAATAGAGTGTTATATCTTTAGCAAAAGTATATGGTGCTAAACTATTTCCATTTTTATCGGTTAAATAAACTTTTTCATTATTATCATCAAAATAATAATAACCACCTATCTCCACGTTGGAAAACGTTGGAAGAGTAAATTCAGAGTTATACTGAACGCTTGTTTCATAAGTTTTGTCTGATTTTTCCGCTTTAGAAGTGACCTTAGGTATTGGCGAGCTTATTGTAACACTAATTATAATATAACCACTATATTTAGAATCGGTTGTAATATAGTAAAGCTTGCCTTTTTCAAGATTTTTTTGTATATATACGTTTGAATTAGCAGCACTCCACCAACTTACCATTTCGCCCGTTTCGTAATCGTAAAGTTTAGACGTAACCCCACCGGAAGAAGTGGTATCAGTTCTAAAGGTGTAATACCCACTTTCTTGTGCGTAAAAGAAGTTATAGCCGATAGTATCGGAATTAGTCGATTGATAATTAGTTTTAATTCCAATACCCGTGCCGTATTTCACGTCGTCATAATTATCGCCAACGTCAGTCGGAAGTTTTTCCCAACCGGCGTATAACGTTGTGTTTTGTAAAATATTTTCAGTAAAATTAAACCTTATTGTGCAATTTTTATCTAAATACCAACCCTTGAAAACGTAGCCTGTTTTTAATGGTGTTTCGGGGTAAGCAAATGAATTTGTTTGATTTACCATAATAGAATCTATTTCCGTTCCACCTTGGCTATCAAAGGTTATAGTCCAAGTTGTTTCAACGTTATGGAAACCATTTATAAAAATTTTATAGTAGGTGTATTCCCACTTTGCAGTTAAAACGTTTGCTTCAAAATATAACAATTTATCAATACTGTCAATTTTTTCTTCTCCATAATACCAGCCTATAAAATCGTAATTTTGCTTTGTGGGGGCAAAGAAAATTTTATTATCTTCTGTATAAAAATTATAGGAATCTAATTTTTCTCCGTTATACTCTCCGCCGTCTAAATTATATTCTAAACCATAAGTTTTTTCCTTCCAATGTGCGTAGAAAGTTTTTTTACCTATGCTACCTTTTAACACCGAAACGCTTAAAGAAGGCACTCCATCTACACTTGTCGACCAACCCAAAAATTCAAAGTTTTTAGCAGTTGGATTATATAGTGTAAAAGTATCGGTATTATAATCGTATCTTAAAGGATTTTGATGCTCAAAAACCATATTTGCATCTTTATTTAAGTTTTCGTAAGATATTTTATAATCTATTTCTTTTTCATCGAAAATTTTGAATAATTTATTGCCTAGAATAATAACGTCAAATTTATCTTGCGAGAAATGAATTATTTTACCTTCTGCAACGTAAGGTGCTAAAAATTTATCATTTACGTCTACGTAAGCGTATTTATCGTAAAATCTAACTAAAGCCTTGCCATTTAAATAAGAATAAATTTGTGGTGTGTTATAATCGTGTTTTAAGGATAAAATTTTCCTAACGTTTTCAAGATTAGACTTATCTATCAAGTAATTTAGAAATAAATAACTATTTTCCGTTGTTATTATAGAGGCGCTTTTAGCCTCAAATTCGTATTTTTGTGTAAAATTATTGCCTTCGTATTCGTAAATAAAATAATTGTTCGCTGTATAAACGTAATTCCCTATTTTACCAACGAAGCAATTACCGTTATAGCGTTTTTGTTGTGTTTTTAATTCGCAGATTTCATTATTATAGGTGTAGTAAAACCAACCGCCGTCAAAATACATCGGTCTACTTGAAGAAGAGTAAGTTTGAACGGTTAAATCGTCAAGATTTAAAAATTCGCCTGTTTTATAACTTATTATGGAGTTACCACCACAAACTATACTTGATACATCGGAATAAGCACTTAAAACTTTATCAAGCACACCTAATTTAATATCAACTACGTATGCTCTGCTCGAATGATAAAAACAAACCTTATTTTTGTACGCATAAGTAACCACGGGATAACTTAAGGTTGTTTTAACTTCTAAATAAGAAGAAACGTCCATTTTCGTTATTTCTTCTTCGTCTTTTAAGTTGTAGACGTAAAGAGTGTTATCAACAAAATAATAGCAGTTATCGTTAAAAACTTTAGCATTAGATAAATCTTGAGTTTGTAAATTTATTTCTTTAAAGTTTTTACTACCCGCTAAATTAGAAACTATTTCATTATCAGAAAGAGTTTTAAAAGTATTCCACGGGGTATTCTCTAAAACATTTTCGGAGAAATTAATTGATGGTTTAACAAAATCAAACTCCAATTCAGATTTTATTTTATGCTTTTCGCCATTAAATTTAAACACAACCGATGCGGTTATGCTTTTTAATTTATCTCCATTTAAAAGTATATTACCTTCGAAGGGAGTTAAAAATTTTATTTGTTTTTTTTGTGATGAAGTTAACTCTTTGGTTATAAGATTTTTATCAAACTTTAAATAAAATCCGTCGTTAAGTTTTCTTATATATTTAATATCTTTTAAAGAAAACTCTTCATCTATCTTATCTTTGGTAAACTCATAAAACACATCTTTAACGTCTAAAGTTTCTAAAACAAAAACTTCTTTAGTGTTATTTGTACCGTTATATCTTATTCCGTCTTTAACAATAATTTTTTTGCCACTTTCATTAACACTTTCATAGTTTACACCCGTTTCATCTACGTATGCTCTTTCATAAGCGACCTTACTTGTTCCATCTTCCGTGGTAGTTAAAGAATAATTATAATAATTTTCTAAAAAGTTGTTTTCTATATATTGCCCAACTTGTTTTATATAAGCATTTTTAGAACTTTTAGGAACGATAACGTATGCCCCAAGCAAAGATATTCCTAATATAATAAAAACACTTGCAA
>JAGBSS010000209.1 GCA_017631725.1 Clostridia bacterium
AGGTTATTCTGCCGTGTACGATGATACAAGGAAAGAAGATGAAGAAGAAGGTAATTCTGCACTTTTACCACCTTTATCCCAAGGGGAAAAGGTAAATTTAGTTAAACTTACTAAAGAACAAAAGTTTACAAAGCCACCCGTTAGATTTACAGAAGCAACCTTAATAAAAAATATGGAAGATAAGGGTATAGGCAGACCTTCTACCTATGCAACCATAATGGCAAAACTTTCGGATAAAAAACGTGAATACGTTTCTAAAGAAAAGAAATATTTAGTTCCTAACCCCGTAAGTTTTGATTTAATTGACTTTTTGGTAAAATACTTCCCAAATATAATGAACGTTTCTTTCACGGCTAAAATGGAAGATAGTTTAGACGATTTATCAGAAAACGGCAAAGATTGGAGAAAACTTATTTCTAAATTTTATGGTCCTTTTGAAGAGCAATTAAAAAATTCCAAAGTTACCGACGTAATTTGTGAAAAATGTGGCTCTCCTATGAGTATTAACAGCGGTAAATATGGCAGTTATTATGCTTGCTCTAATTATCCAACCTGTAAAAACATAAAAGCCGTTAATGAAAAAGTTGCAATTCCAACGGATAGAATTTGTGATAGATGCGGTGGAATAATGGTGGAAAGAGAAGGCAAGTTTGGTAAATTTTTGGCTTGCTCTAACTATCCAAAATGCAAAAACACGGTTAGTTTAACCGAAAGTGTTGGCGTTTGTCCAGAGTGTGGCAAACCAACTAAAAAAATGACCACTAAAGCAGGTAAAACCTTTTACGGGTGTTCTAACTATCCAAACTGCAAATTTATGAGTTGGGATATTCCTGTTGGTAGAAAATGCCCAGATTGTGATGCTTATCTTGTGTCTGTTGATGGGCTTGTTAAGTGTTCTTCTAAAAATTGCAAGTATGAAGAAAGAAAAAATTAATTGCGTTAAAATAGTTGGTGGCGGTTTAGCGGGGGCAGAAGCGGCATTATATTTAGCATCTAAAGGTGTTTCCGTTAAACTTTACGATATTAAGCCATTAAATAAAACACCTGCACATACGAGTGATAATTACGCAGAATTAGTATGTTCTAACTCGCTAAAATCTAACGACGTTTATGGAAACGCTGCAGGCTTATTGAAAGAAGAAATGCGTTTAATGGGCTCTATAATTATTAGTGTGGCAGATAACACTAAAGTACCCGCAGGCAATGCTTTGGCTGTAAATAGAGAACTATTTTCCGAGCAGATAACTAATAAAATTAAATCTAACCCTTATATAGAGTGTATAAACGAAGAAGTATGCGATTTAAGTGGAGATTTAGTTTTAATTGCAACCGGACCATTAACGACAGAGCCTCTTTCAAAAGCAATTTCAAGCATTATGGGAAGTGGCTTGCATTTTTACGATGCATCTGCACCCGTGGTGACGGCGGAGAGTATTGACCCACAATATTCTTTTGTTGGGGATAGATACGATAAGGGCAATGGCGACCATATAAATTGCCCAATGAATAAAGAAGAGTATACAGAGTTTTATAACGCCTTAATTTCTGCAGAAAGGGCAGAACTTAAAGAGTTTGAAAAGTCAGACGTTTTCGAAGGGTGTATGCCTGTTGAGATTATGGCAAAAAGGGGTGTGGATACACTTCGATTTGGCCCACTAAAACCCGTGGGGTTAACCGACCCCAAAACGGGCAGATGGGCTTATGCAACCTTGCAACTTCGAAAAGAAGATTTCGAAGGCACTATGTATAACCTTGTCGGGTTTCAAACCAACTTAAAATTTCCCGAACAAAAAAGGGTATTTGGTTTAATTCCGGCACTTAAAAACGCAGAGTTTGTTAGATATGGTGTTATGTACAGAAACACATACGTAAACTCCCCAGAATTTTTAAATATTGACCTATCGCTAAAAGATAATCCAAACGTGTACTTTGCAGGTCAGATAACGGGGGTAGAAGGGTATGTGGAAAGTGCCGTTACGGGGCTTGTTGCTGGTATTCAAATTTATAGAAAATTAAAAAATAAAAAACCGCTCGAATTTAGTGATAAAACGGTTACGGGCGCATTGTTAAAGTATATAACGACAAAAAATCAAGATTTTCAACCAATGAACGCAAATTTTGCTTTGTTGCCCCCACCTAATAAAATAATAAGGGACAAAAAAGAGAGAAAGGCTCATTTAGCGTCTATTAGTCTTGATGCTATCAAAAAAATTGTTAAGGAGATTTAGTTATGGGAAATTTTATGGGAACAACCATTTGTGCCGTTAAAAGAAACGGTAAGACTGCTATTGCAGGTGATGGTCAAGTTACTCTTTCAGAATCGGTTATTTTTAAGAACAACGCAGTTAAAGTTAGAAGAATTTATAACGGAAAAGTTATTTTAGGTTTTGCAGGCTCTGTATCAGATGCTTTTACCCTAACCGAAAGATTTGAAGAAATGCTTAACAAATATTCTGGCAATTTAATGCGCTCTGCTGTGGAACTTGCAGAACTTTGGAGAAGTGATAAAGTTGGCAGAAAATTAGAAGCAATGATGATTACTGCAGATAAAGACACACTTTTAATCGTATCAGGTGGCGGAGAAGTTATCGAGCCGGATGGTGGCGTTTGCGCTATAGGTAGTGGCGGAAATTACGCTTTAGCCGCAGCAAGGGCTTTATATAAAGAAACTGACTACGAACCAGAAGAAATTGCTAAAAAGGCACTTAAAATTGCAAGCGAAATTTGCGTATTCACAAACGACAACATTACTTGCGAAGTTTTATAGGAGTGAATTATGAATTTAAGTCCAAAACAAATAGTATTTGAGTTAGATAAATATATCGTTGGGCAAAGTGAAGCAAAAAAGGCTGTGGCTGTTGCGTTAAGAAACAGATACAGAAGAAGTATGCTTACAGATGCCGAAAGAGAAGAAATAACCCCTAAAAATATTATTATGAAAGGTCCAACGGGCGTAGGTAAAACGGAAATAGCAAGAAGACTTGCTAAACTTGTTGGTGCACCATTTATAAAGGTAGAAGCAACTAAATACACCGAAGTAGGTTACGTTGGTAGAGACGTAGAGTCTATGATAAGAGATTTAGTAGAATGCTCTGTAAGGCTTGTTAAAGAAGAACGCTTTAAAAAGGTTATGGAAAAGGCAAGCGTTGTCGTAGATGAAAAACTTGTAAAAGTTTTAGCCGAAGTTAGAAGGTTAGACCGTGGCGAAACTCCTGTTGAAATTTTCG
>JAGBSS010000210.1 GCA_017631725.1 Clostridia bacterium
CGCCTTTATATTGAAAAGTGATATCACAAGCCTTTACCATATCAAGCAGTTCTTCATACAATTCTTTTTTTCTTACATGGATTTTTTCGCAATTATTCATTTTCTATTCTCCTTATTTTTATTATAACACATAAAACAAATAGTTGTATAAATTTATTACACTTTCTTTGGCTTAAATATAATTGTATCGTTGCTTTTCCAACTAAACCTATTCGAATTATTTTTTGCTGTCTTTTTTACCTTACAAACAACAATATCTTCGTAAGAATAACAAAACCCATATTTATCATTTAGTTCGTTCATTTTATTTATAGCGTTTTCAATCCAGCCATTAGTATATCCTAATTTTTTTGTTTTTTCTATAAACTCCGATTTTGTCATACTAACCCCTTAGTTTTTATTACTATAATCATAAACAGTACTTGTGACAAATGTGTGTCATATTTGAAAAAAATTTTTTAAAAAATTTAAAATAAAAAAGCAAACATCTCCAAGGGTTCGAATTTCTTCACGTTTGGCGGAAGCGGTGGGATTCTCGCCTGTGCGACCTTCCCGACAAACGGTAGGTGGCTACCGTTTGGGCTAAAGCCAAATTGCCAAAAGCAATTTTCTCCTTATTCGAACCCACCTTTACTACGCAACAAAAAAACCTAAACCGAAAATGGTTTAGGTTTTTATGGCGGAAGCGGTGGGATTCGAACCCACGATAGGTTGCCCTATACCTGATTTCGAGTCAGGCTCGTTATGACCACTTCGATACGCTTCCAAGCAATGTAATTATACACGCTAAACGGCCTTTTTGCAAATAAATTTAACTAAATAATATTATCGTTGACTTTTTTTAAAGCTTAGGTTATAATACCATTGTTTATTAAAGGAGATATTATGCATCCCGGTCCATTATTTACTATATTTGGCAAAGGCGTAACCCCTTATGGGCTTTTTATTGCCGTTGGTATAATTTTATGCCTTTTGGTTTATTTTACGTTTACTAAGAAAAAGGGTATGCCATCTAAAGTTCAAGATTTTACCTTTTACGTTATAATTGCTGCAATTGGTCTTGGTTTTTTAGGGGCAAAAATTGGTCAGACCATTTACGTTTGGTTGTCTTCTGGCGTGTTCGACTTTAAAAATAGTGGAATTTCTGCAATGGCAGGGTTTATTGCAGGCGCAGTTATTTTTGTTGCCGTATACTTTGGTATTGGTAAATTTGTTTTAAAGGTGAAGAAAAAGGTCTACATATAAAGCATTTTAACAACATTGCTTTAGTTGCACCTATATGTATATGTGTAGCTCACGGCTTTGGAAGGCTTGGCTGTTTAATGGCGGGTTGTTGCCATGGTGCAGAAACAACTGCAGGTAACGGCATTTATATGGACCCACCAGATGGACCTGCCGGCTATTACGTTCCCACGCAGTTATACGAAGCAATATTTTTATTTGTTCTTTTAGCCGTTTTAATAATTTTATACTTTAAACGTTGCAATATCGTTCATGTTTTCTATTTATTCGGCTATGGAATTTGGCGTTTTGTTTTAGAATTTTTTAGAACAGACGACAGGGGCTTTTTCCTTGGACTTTACCCATCGCAATGGACTTCTATATTGTTTGTGCTAGCCGGTGTAATATTGCTTATAATTTTTAAAGCCAAAAAAATTCCATATTTTTTCCCGAAAGAAAAAGAATAAATTAAAAAATTAATCCGCAAAATTGCTTGCGGATTTTATTTTTCCCTTTACATATTTTAGTAAAAAGTATATAATATAATTACATCAATTTTGGGGGATATATGCGTTTTATTCATTGTGCAGATTTGCATTTAGATTCTAAAATAGATTCGCTACCATCGGCTCAAGCCAAAAAACGTCGTTTAGAAATTTTGGCATCTTTTGAAAGGCTTTGCGAATATGCAAAAAATAATTCTGTCACCGCCGTTATTTTGGCAGGGGACACTTTTGACACGCAAAAAATTTCTTCAAAAACGTTAAATAGATTTTTTTATGCAATAAAGTCTACACCTTGCCAATTTTTATATTTAAGTGGCAATCACGATGAAAACGTTATTAAATCTTTTCCTGATTTACCAGAGAATTTATACTTTTTTAACGATGAGTGGACAGAG
>JAGBSS010000211.1 GCA_017631725.1 Clostridia bacterium
CGTCGCTGTGGTAGCCGACGGCGCCGTGCATATCAAGAATGACGTAAAGCTCGCGCTCAGAGCATTCCTCAACAACCCATTCAAGGCGTGAGAAATCCCATTCGCCGTTTTCGTCCGATTTACAAAAATGCTATAATTATAAAAACCATAGGAGAAAACATATGTGGTGGGGAATTCTTTGTGTTGTACTTATAATTGTGTCGCCTTTAATTTATATTAAAGTTAAAGCAGTTATTGATAAAAATAATATTGATGACATAATAACAAAAATGCAATCTAAAAATAAAAATCCTAGAATATTAAATTGGGATTTAAATGAATACATAAATAGCTTAAATGATAAAAGATTTACACAAATGACTGACTACAAAGGAAATCGAAGTGTTAAAATAGATGAATGTTCTATTTATAGTGAATATAATCATTCAAGTATTTGGCTTTCTAGTGTTAAAGATATTAAGATTTCCAAGTCGTGGGACGGATTGGAATTTTCGATACATGAATCTTCTGGAACGAATATTTATGGAGAAGAGAAAGAAGATAAAATAAAAAAAATTATATTCGGTGTAAAATATTTAGAAAATGCCGAAAGGGTATATAGGATTATTCTAAATATAATTGCGATTAACAAAAAATTTAACGAAAATTATTTTAATCGAGTTTTAACGTGTGAAAAAGAAGTTTTTGAATTTGAAAATCTATTACAAGTAATAAATGGAAAGGAAGAAAAATTAAAAAAATATATAGCTCAATATCAAACAGATATTTTTAGTCTAATTGAAAGTTCTGACAAAGCAATATTTGCTAGTTCTTTGTGGCAAAGTTTATTTAAGGATAAGATTTCCGAAGCGTTTGTTGCCAAAGACGGTTTTTATACAAAAGGACATGTTTCTTTATATAAAGAAGTTGAAAATTTTGTTTTTTATGCAAAGGGTTTGAAAAAAAGAATTAAAGAAAGTTGGGAAGATAATAAAACGTTAGACTCCGTTGTCTATTTAATCATTAGGAATTCAGTAATAAATTATTTTGCAAAATTCTATAAATTAAATTATGGATATGAAACAATAGACGAATATTGCAATGATATTATAATCATAGACAATAAGGAATTATATATTTATGAAATGATATATGCCTTTAATTATATTTCTAAAACCGATATGTCCTTGCCTTTAAGGATTACTTTTAAGGAAATATCAGAAAAAATAGATAAACGTTTATCTGAAATAAAATTGCAACGTAAAGAAGAAAATTTATTTATGTATTCAGAAGAAATTATTGAAGAAGATAGTTCAAAAGTTGAAAAGAGGCTTGAAACAAAAGAAAATACAATTACAATTGAATATATTGACCAAATGACAGGCGAAGAATTTGAAAAATTTATTGGCGATTATTTTAAAAAGATAGGTTATAAAGCGACTGTTACGCCACTAGCGGGAGATTTTGGTGTAGATATAATTGTTGAAAACGAACTTGTAAAAATCGGTGTTCAAGCAAAACGTTATTCCGATAGAGTTACGAACTCTGCTATTCAAGAAATTGTTGCAGGTATTAAGCACTATAACCTTGATAAAGGTATGGTTATTACAAATAACTACTTTACACGAGCAGCGAAAGAACTTGCGAAAGATAACAATATAGTTTTATGGGATAGAAATACTTTGCTTGAAAAAATAAAAAATGAAAATAAAGAGATTTAATGGGAGGGTTGCAGAAACCTACAAAACATAATATTGGGGTGGGACTTATTGTCTCGCCCTTTTTCATTTTTAAGAAAAAAAACAACGTAAACTAAACCTTCTTCACACTAAATTGAAAGCACTAACTTATTGTTGAAGGTTTTTGTTTGAAATTTTTTATAAAAGTGATATAATTAAATTATGAAAGAATTCGTTTTAAATTATTACCCAAAATTTAGTTGTATTGCAAGCGAGTGTAGGCATACTTGTTGTGCGGGTTGGAAAATAAATATAGATGAAAAAACTCTTAACCTTTACAAGGGCAAAGATGACGAGTTTTCTGCCACATTGCATAAGGGAATAAACTTTAAAAAGAGTTGTTTTAATGTGGATAAAAAGGGGAGATGTGCCTTTTTAAACGAAAACGGGCTTTGTGACCTAATTACAAACTATGGACAACAAAGTTTGTGCCAAGTTTGTAGCGACCACCCCAGATTTAAAACTTTTTTTCATGACAGAATAGAAACTGGGTTAGATTTTTGTTGCGAAACGGCAGCAAAACTCATTTTATCTTTTAGCGATAAAATAGAACTGCAATTAGTTGGAGAAAATTCAGAAAACGTTCAACCAAATTTTATTAAAGAACAAGTTTTTAAATTTAGGCAAAAAGCATTAGAAATTGTTCAAAATCGCAACGAAACCATAAACGAAAGGGTGCAAAATTTACTAAGTCATTGCAGTGCAAAGTTTAATGAAGGGCAATTTAAAAATCTTGTCAAACTTTTTATAAATTTTGAAAGATTAGATAAAAATTGGGGCAAACGTGTTAAAGATTTAAAAAATGCTAATTTTAACCCGATGTTAAACGAAAAATATTCCCTTTATATAGAGCAATTTTTGGCAAACGGCATATATAGGCACGTTTTAAATGCAGAAGATACAATGTGGGCAAGGGCATTAACCTTTGCGTGCGTGCTTTGTTTATACGTGGTTGTCCAAATTTTTGAAAACGAAAGGGAAAAGGGCTTGCAAGATTTAGACCTTTTTGCAGACGTTGCCCGTGCATTTTCTGCCGAAGTAGAATATTCGCAAAAAAATCTAAACAAGCTATATAACTTTGCCTATAAGTATATTAAACTATAAAGTTAACAAAATTTTAAAAGAGTTTGTTGCTTTGCACGGGCAGGAAAAAATAGAAAATACTTAAAACTCTACGCTTAATAGATATTATTTTATCCGTTTTTATGATATAATAATATCGTAATAAGTTAGGAGAATGTTATGGAGCAAATAAAAACGGGAAATTTTATTCAGTTTTTAAGAAAGGAAAAGGGGCTAACTCAAAACCAACTTGCAGAAATTTTAAACGTTTCTGATAAAACTATTTCTAAATGGGAAAATGGTCACGGACTTCCTGACCCTTCGCTTATGATTCCACTTGCAACGGCACTTGGCGTTAGTGTAAACGAACTTTTGCTTGGTGAAAAAATTGAAAAAGGGAATTATCAAGAAAAAGCCGAGCAAAATATGGTAGAGTTAATGAGAGAACGTGCCGATTCTAAAAAGAAACTTTTAGCGGAAGCGTTAATTTTAATTGTTTCTATGCTCTCTTGTATAACTTTAACTTTAGTTGCAGGTTATTTACAAATTAAAACGGCTTATAAAATTGCATTAATCGTTTTGGCGTTTGTAATTGTAATAATAGGTTCAATTGCTGCAAGCATTTTAGAATTAGATGCCGGCTATTACGAGTGCCCACATTGTCACCACAAATTTAAGGTTAACATTAAAACCTTTTTAGCATCTATGCATATGGGATACACAAGGTATTTAAAATGCCCAAACTGCCAAAAAAAGGGTTGGTGCAAGAAAAAACTTACTAAATAAATAATGCCACCGTTATTTCGGTGGCAATTTTTTTAAAAATTTTTAAAATACGTGGTTGCAAAATTTTTTTAAGTTTAGTATAATTACCCACTACCAACTTTTATTGCGTTTAGCAAACCAAAATAAGGTAAAAATATAAGGGGGCAACATAAATGAAAAATTTAAAAAGTTTTTTAAGCAGAGCGTTAATAGTATTATCTATTGCCGTGCAAATAATAATTTTATATTTGCTGTTTTCTACCTATAAAGCCTATTTTGTATGGGAAAGAATAATTTCTGCCGTAATTGCCTTAATTATCGTGCTAAAACTACTAACAAAAAAGGTTGCGCCAGAATTTAAAATTCCGTGGCTTGTTTTGTTTGCGTTTTTTCCCGTGCTTGGATTTTGTTTGTATCTTTTATTTGGGAGCACAAAAGTTAGTAAATCTAAACAAAAATTTTTTAGAGAAGTAAAAAATGAATATCAAAAAATTATAACCGAGACAAAGCAAGCCAAACTTGAAAAACAAAAGTTTTTAGGCAAATATAAGGGCATAGAACAATACTTGTTTAACACACTTAAAACTAAAGGGTTTTTAAATAGTAAGGTGGAATATTTTTCGTTAGGAGAAGACTATTTTTCTGACCTTTTATTAGAAATTGACAGGGCAAAGCAGTTTATTTTTATAGAAACTTTTATAATAAAAAGTGGATATATGTGGGATACTTTACACTCTAAACTTTTAGAAAAAGTGAAAAATGGGGTAGAAGTAAGGCTAATTTACGATGACATTGGCACACTTGGTAAACTTGTTAGTGGGTATTATAAAACCCTAAATAAACAAGGCATAAACTGCCAAATCTTTAACCCCGTAAAACCGCTTGTTTCGGGCATTTATAACAATAGAGACCACCGAAAAATGGTTATTATAGATGGAGAGATTGCATACACGGGTGGCGTTAATATTGCCGATGAATATATTAATAAAACATCTCCCTATGGGCATTGGAAAGATTGTGCCGTTAAAATAAAAGGGGAAGCGGTTAACAATTTAACCTGTGATTTTTTATCTACTTTCGATTTGTCAAGCAAGCAATGTTCGGTTTATAAAAATTATGCTAAACTTAATAATAAACCTGATAAAATACAAGGCTACGTTCACCCGTTTTCCTGTGGGCCAATGGGGTTATATTCAACCGACGTTGCAAGGCAAAATCTTATAAATATGATATCGGTCGCAGAAAAAAGTGTGTATATTACAACCCCTTATCTTATCATAGATACGGCGCTAACTTCGGCCATTACATCTTCTGCACTTAAGGGGGTAGACGTTAGAATAATTTTGCCAAAAATTCCCGATAAAAAAATTATTTATGGAGTAAGTAAATCTACCGCACAATATTTAAGGGAAAAAGGTGTAAAAATTTATTTTTACTCTAAAGGGTTTATTCACTCCAAAACCGTGTTAATTGACGGAGAGTTTGCTTTTGTTGGAACAATTAATTTAGACTATCGCTCGCTTTCCCACCACTTTGAAAACGGAGTTGTGACTTATAAAACAACGGCGGTAAAAGACATTAAAAAGGACTTTGAAAACATTTTTTCGGTGTCTGAAATTGCCACTGAAAAAAATTGTAAGGTTAACAAGTTTACACGACTAATAAACGCATTTTTAGCGGCTTTTAGGCCACTTTTATAAGAAAAAAGCACCCTTACCGCTCTTCCCTTAGGGATTTTTTAGA
>JAGBSS010000212.1 GCA_017631725.1 Clostridia bacterium
CCTTAACGTAAAATGCGAGTGGGAAGATAACAACTTAATAGTAGATACTTCTTGCATAAAAGAAAATAATATAGAAGGTTGTCTTTTTGAGAAAATGCGCTCTTCCGTTTTTATGATGGGGGCGCTTTTGTCACGCTTTAACAGGGCAGGGGTTTTTTACCCAGGTGGTTGTAATATAGGTAAAAGACCAATTGATATTCACGTTTCTGCATTAAGGGAAATTGGTATAGACGTTTTAGAAGAAAAAGGATTTGTTTATTGCAAAAAAAATTTTTTCGTAAGTGGTAAGGTTAAACTAAAATATCCTTCTGTTGGGGCAACGGAAAACGTAATTTTAGCAAGTGTTATAGGTAATAGCGAAACGATTATTTTAAATGCTGCAGAAGAACCTGAAATTGAAGATTTAGCAAATTTTTTAAACAAAATGGGCGCAAAGATAACGGGTGCGGGAACAAAAATAGTAAAAATTGTTGGAGTAAAAAAGTTATTTTCCATAGAATACACCCCAATATTTGATAGAATAGAAACGGGAACATACCTTGCAGCGGCGGCAATTACCGGTGGAGAGGTGGAAATTAGGGGTGTAAACGCAAAAAATATGTTCTCTTTAATAAATAAATTTTGCGATAACACTTGTAAAATAAATATAAGTAATGATATAATATATATAAAGTCGGGTAGTGTAGGCAAAAGTTTTAATTTAACCACAGGCCCTTACCCAGATTTCCCAACGGATATGCAACCACAAATGGTTGCCCTTGCAAGTGTTTCTATGGGTACTTCGGTTGTAAAAGAAACGGTGTTTGAAAACAGGTTTCTCTACACCGAACAACTTAAAAAAATGGGCGCAAAAATCGCAGTAAAAAATAACGTTGCAATTATAAGTGGTACAAAAAAATTAACGGGCACGGTTTTAGAAGCTTGCGACTTGCGTGGTGGTGCGGCATTAATTCTTGCAGGGCTTTCTGCAGAAGGCGTAAGCACTATAAATGGTGCAAAGCATATAGATAGGGGATATTTTAAATTAAAAGAAAAGTTAACTGCACTCGGGGCAGACATAACTTTAAAATAGGGTTAAAAATGAACGTAAAAAGAACGTTGGTATCAATAATAACTGCGGCGTTTATCGCAATATCGATATTCGTTTTTTTTACTGCATTTAAAATTAAAGAAGTAGATGCAACTTTTACCACTATTCAAGGATCACAAAGGGTAGAAGGTGTTCAAACTTATTTAAACGAAATGGTTGGCGATAATCTTTTGTTTTTAAAAACGGCAGAAGTACAACAAGAAATTGAAAAAGACCCTTATTTTAAAGTAGAAAACGTTAAAAAATCTTTTCCAAACGTTTTAACTCTTTCAGTAAAAGAAAGAAGGGAAGTGTTTTCAGTTTTCTATAACAACACCTATTTTGTCGTTGCCGAGGATGGTGTGGTGTTGCGCTCTTTAGCGGAAAAGCCAACTAACTTAATTGAAATTACACTTGCAGATAGTTTGCAATTTACAAACGTTGTTGTTGGCAGTAATTTATCTTGTACAGAGTCCAATAGGCTTTATATGGCACTTGCTTTAACGGAAAGCGTAAGGCTTAACGATTGTGTTAACCAATTATACCTTTCTAAAAGCGATGCAGGTGCAGAAATTGGTGTTTTTCAAACTAACGTGACTTACGGGCTTATAACAGGCGGAAGCATTGAAATATTAAACGTAGAAAATTTTGGAAAAGAAAAAGCAGAAACATCAATGCAAGCATTTGATAACGAAACGTCAGATTACGTTAAATCATCTGGTAAAATTCAAGCGGGCGATTTAGTTAACGGCGATTATTACGTAGTTTGGGTAAATTAAAGGCAAAATTAACCTTGGGGAAAAACATGAAGAAAAACGACGTTGCAATTTTAGATTTCGGTTCTCTTGGCGTGACCGCTATGGTTGGAGAACGTGGCGTAAACAAAACCTTTGTTATAAAAGGGGAATCCTTTTTTAAATACGATGGCTTTGCAGACGGTAGGTTTTTTAACGAAGAAAAACTCGTAGAAATTTTAAACGAAGCAACCCAAGAAATTAAAAAAATAATGCGCACTCTTCCTAACACCATTTTCGTTGGTGTTCCGGGGGCATTTACTACTGTTTCCGTTAAAGATGGTAGAATTTCTTTTGCAAAGAAAAAGAAAATTACAGAAGAAGACGTGGATATGCTTTTCGATGCAGCATTTAAAATGTCTTCTAAAGAAAAAACCCTAATTAATCGTTCTGCAATTTTATATGAGCTAGACGATCATAGAAGGTTAGCAAACCCCGTTGGTGTGACTTGTGAAGTTTTAAAGGGAAAACTTTCTTTTATAGAGTGCGACAACTATTTTATTGATTCGGTTGTTCCAACTCTAAAAAGTGCAGGCTTTAAAAACGTAGAGTGTGTTTCATCTCCACTTGCCACAGCACTTTACTTATTGCCACCTGAAACAAGGGACAGGGTTTCCTTTATTGCAGACGTTGGATATATAACAACCACCGTAAGTGTTATTCAAGGTGATGGAATTATTTATCAGCGCACGTTTGATTATGGTGGGGGCTACATAACAGCCGCTTTAACAGAGAGATTAGACGTAGATTTTGACGTTGCAGAGTCGATAAAAAGAAAAATAAACTTATGCACACTTCGTTCAGATGGTGTATACGATTTAATAGATGCAACAAACGGCAACTATTTCGATGCAGAAGAAGTAAAGTCTATTGTAAAAGAAAGTTTAGACGTTTTATGTGAAGAAATTTCCAACTTTTTAGAACAGGCAGAATTTGTTCTTCCAGAATACGTGCCGTTATCAATTACGGGTGGTGGAATTGCATATATTAGGGGTGCTAAAGAACACGTTTCAGGCAGGCTTAATATGGCGGTAGAAGTGCTTGCACCAAGCGTTCCACTAATGGATAAGCCAATAAGGTCTTCTATTTTATCGCTTTTAGATTTAGCGATAAATCAACAATAAATATTCATTTTTTGTTTACAATCGGAGGTAAAAATTTTATGTTTGAACAAAACAATTACAAAGCTAATTCGGCAGTTATAAAAGTTATGGGTATTGGCGGTGGCGGATGCAACGCAATAAATAGTATGATAGATTCTAACGTTCAAAGTGCAGAATTTATTGCTGTTAACACTGATAGCCAAGCACTATTGCTTTCTAAAGCGGACAAGCGTTTGCAAATTGGTCAAGCTTTAACTAAAGGTTTAGGTGCAGGTAGCGATCCTTCCATAGGTGAAGCCGCTGCAGAAGAAACTAAAGAAGAAATTGCAGAATTATTACAGGGGACTGACTTACTTTTTATTGCTGCAGGTATGGGTGGTGGCACCGGAACGGGGGCTGCATCTGTTATTGCAAGAATCGCAAGGGACTTAAATATTTTAACCGTTGCAGTTGTGACAAAGCCTTTTTCTTTTGAAGGAAAGGTAAGAAACGAAAACGCAAATAAAGGTATTGTAAATTTAAAAAAATACGTAGATACTTTAGTTATAATTCCTAACGACAAGCTTTTACAATTTTTACCTAATCACATTGGTGTATTAGATGCATTTAAAGTTGCAGACGATATGTTAAAACAAGGTATTTTGGGTATTGTAGATTTAATTGCAACACCATCTTTAATTAACCTTGACTTTGCAGACGTAAGCACGGTAATGCGTGGCCGTGGTCTTGCTCATATGGGTATTGGTAGAGCTAAAGGTGAAAACAGGGTTATAGAGGCTGTTCGTCAAGCCGTTTCAAGCCCACTTTTAGAAACCACTATAGAAGGCGCAAAAGCCGTTATTTTAAACGTGACGGGTGGCAAA
>JAGBSS010000213.1 GCA_017631725.1 Clostridia bacterium
GATAAACTTGTTAAATTAGAAAAAGAAACGGGTGAGATATTATTTGATTCTCCAACAAAAAGGGTTGGGGGTGAACCAATTAGTGCTTTTAACAAGCATAAGCACGTTAAAAAGCTTTACAGCCTTGACAAAGCCACAACAGAAGAAGAAGTATATTCTTTTATAACCAAGGTGGAAAAAACGGGAATAAAGGTAGATTACACGGTAGAATATAAGTTTGATGGTCTTACAATATGCTTAACGTATAATAACGGAAAATTTGTAAGGGCAACAACCCGTGGTAACGGCGTAGAGGGGGAAGACGTGACAGCGCAAGTTTTAACTGTAAAAAGTTTTCCTTTAACCATAGATTATAAGGGTGAAATAGAAGTTCAGGGAGAAGCTGTTATAAGGCTCTCTAACTTAAAAAAATACAACGAAACAGCAGAAGAACCACTTAAAAATGCAAGAAATGCCGTGGCGGGTGCGATAAGAAATTTAGACCCTAAAATTACAGAAAGACGCAAGGTGGAAATTTTGTTTTATAACGTTAACTATATTGAAAATAACAGCCTTGAATCTCAATTACAGTGTGTTGAATTTTTAAAGAAAAACGGCTTTAAGGTGCATCCATTTTTTAGAGTTTGCGATAGCTTTACAAGTGTTATGCAAGCCATAAAAGATATAGAAAATAGTAGAAAAACTCTAGATTTTTTAACCGATGGTGCAGTAATTAAGGTTAACGATTTTAACGCAAGGGATATTTTGGGATATACAGATAAATTTCCACGTTTTGCATTGGCTTTTAAATTTGAAGCAGAAGAAATTACAACCATTTTAAAAGACGTTGTTTGGCAGGTTGGAAGAACGGGAAAGTTAACTCCGTTAGGGCTTGTAGAACCTGTAGATTTAGGCGGTGCAACGGTTAAAAAAGCAACCCTAAATAACTATGGCGATATTGTCAGAAAAGGTGTGAAAAAAGGAGCGAGGGTTTTAATTAGAAGAAGTAACGATGTTATTCCGGAAATTTTAGGAATAACAGAAGATTACCCAAATACGGAGATAATAGAAAAGCCAACTTTATGCCCATATTGTCAAACTGAACTTGTTGAAAATGGAGCAAATATTTTTTGCCCTAACCTTCATTGCAGACCAAGAGTTATTGCAAAACTAACTAATTTTGCTTGTAAGCACGGGTTTGATATAGAAGGTTTTAGTGAAAAAACGGCAGGCCAACTTTACGACAATTTAAAAGTGGAGTATTTTTACGATTTATTCCTTTTAAACGAAAATAGTCTGTTAAAGTTAGAAGGCTTTAAAGAACTAAAAACAAACAACCTTTTATCTGCTATAGAAAAATCTAAAAATATAGAATTTAGCAAGTTTATTTATGCTCTTGGGATAGATGGTGTTGGCACTAAAACTGCAAAAGATTTAGCTAAAAAGTTTAAAGATTGCAATTCTCTTTTCTCTGCAAAAAAAGAAGATTTAGTTCAAATTGAAGAAATTGGTGAAATAATTGCAGAAAGCATAGAGAAATTTTTTGCAAACGATAAAAATCTTTATGAAATTGAGAAACTATTTTCTTTAGGTGTAAATGTAATTTGCCAAGAAAAACCAGTTGGCGGAATTTTTAGTGGCGAAAGAGTTGTTTTAACGGGAACGCTACAAGAGTTTAAAAGGGATCAGGCAAGCAAAATAATAGAAGATCTTGGCGGTGAAATTTTAAGTTCTGTTTCTAAAAATACAACTTTAGTTTTGGCAGGGGAGTCTGCGGGAAGCAAACTTGATAAAGCAAAGAAACTTGGAATAAAAATTATAGATGAAGAACAATTTAAATCTATGATAAAAACTTGAAATTAAAAGAAAATAGTGATATAATTACTTTAAAGTAATTAATTCATAGTTTAAAGGGGCAACTTATGCGTAGCATGACTGGTTACGGAAAAGCAGAATATTCTTTAAACGGCATTACAATTGTGGTAGAAGTTAAATCGGTGAACAATCGTGTTTTCGATTTTAATGCAAGAATGCCACGTGCGTTTATGCCTTTTGAAGATTCGGTTAGAAAAACCGTTCAAAATTATATATCAAGGGGCAGAGTAGACCTTTTTGTTATTTTTTCCGATTTAAGGGAGACAACTTCTGCCGTAAATTTAAATTTATCTAAAGCAAAGGCTTATTTTAACGCTGCAGAAGAAATTGCATCGTCACTTAATATTAAAAACGATTTAACCCCTGCATCTTTATTAAGGTTTCCAGAAGTTATTGATGATAAAATAAGCACAGATTATTCAGAATTTTCTACACCACTTTTAGAAACGGTAGAACTTGCATTAAAATCTTTCAATAAAATGAGAGAAGAAGAAGGTGCAAGGCTTATTACAGATATGCTTTCTCGTGTAGACTTAATAAAAGATTTAAGGGATAAAATTGCATTAAAAGCACCTCAAGTTGTCTTAAATTATAAAGAAAAGTTAACTGCAAGAATTACAGAAGCATTAAAAGATGTTAATTTTGACCAATCAAGGCTTTTAACAGAAGTGGCATTTTTTACCGACAAGGCTAATATTGACGAAGAATTGACAAGGCTCTCTTCTCATATAGAGCAATTTAAAAAGATAGTGTCAACATTGGGTTCAGGTAAAAAGTTAGATTTTTTAATGCAAGAGTTTAATAGAGAAACAAACACAATTTGTTCTAAATGCAATGAAATAGAAATAACCGATTATGCACTTTCTATGAAGAACGAAATTGAAAAAATAAGGGAACAGGTGCAAAATCTTGAGTAAGGTGTCAAACGTTTTGGTTGTTCTTTCTGGTCCAAGTGGTGTTGGCAAGGGAACAATTGCAGATATTATAAAAAAATCAATGAATATGGCGTTAAGTATTTCTTGTACGACAAGATTGCCAAGGGAAAAAGAAGAACACGGAAAACATTACTTTTTTATTTCTAAAGAGCAGTTTAGTGAAAAAATTGAACAAAATGGTTTTTTAGAATATTCTTCTCATTTTGAAAACTTTTACGGAACTCCAAAAGATTTTGTTTTAGATAAGTTAAAAACGCAAGACGTAATTTTGGAAATTGACGTAAATGGCGGGTTAAACGTTAAAAAGAATTTACCATCAGCAGTTCTAATTATGATACTCCCCCCAAGTTTGCAAGAGCTTGAATCAAGGCTTAAAAATAGAAACACGGAAACTGAAGAACAAATAAAAACAAGGTTGAAACGTATTTCCTACGAACTTGATAAAAAAGATTTATACGATTACGTTGTTGTAAACGATAAATTAGAAAAGGCAGTAGAAGACGTTGAAAATATTATTAAATTAGAAAAAAACAAGGAGAAATAATATGATACATAAACCACCTATTGATGAACTTGCAGAAAAAATTGGCTCTAAATATGAACTTTGCGTTGTAGCAAGCAAACGTGCAAGACAAATTATGGAACAAGCACAAAACCAAGGTATGACAGAACTTCCAGATAAGCAAAAACCTTTATCTGTTGCTGCTCAAGAAATTCAAGATGGTAAGCTTATAGCAACCAACGACTAAAATTTTGCCCACAAAGATGGGCAAATTTTTATAATTATGTTTGCAGACGTTATCGTTGATATTTTAAATACAGAAGTCGACAGAATATTTGAGTATTCTTTCACAGGCGACCTTGTTAAAAAAGGTTGCCGTGTTCGTGTGCCTTTTGGAAATAAAATTATTGATGGTATTGTTATAAACGTAAAAAATAGTTGTTCTTTTGACCAAGGCAAAATTAAACCAATTTTCGAGTTAATTGATGAGCCACCTGTTTTAACAGAAGAAACTTTAAAACTTTCCCAATTTATTTGCGATAATTATTACGTGACAAAAGCAAGTAGTTTGCGTTTATTTTTACCAAGTGAAATGAGAAAGGGTAAGGTGAAAGAAAAATTTGATAATTATTTAGTCTTATCTAAAAATGCAAACGTTAGTCTTGAACTTGAAAATGTTAAAAAAAATGCACATAAAAAACGTGCCCTTTTAGAATATTTTTTAACCGAAAAAGAAATTTTGCTTTCAACAGCTAATAAAGAATATTCTTCAAGTTCTGTAAACAGTTTAATTGAATCGGGTATTTTATGTTTGGAATCACGC
>JAGBSS010000214.1 GCA_017631725.1 Clostridia bacterium
CATATTTTGCCACTCTGCATCGGCAACTTTTTTAACCCTTTGTGGCATACAAGAAAATAATTTGTAATAATAATCTGCTTTAACGCCACTTGGTAAACTACCACTAACAACGGCAAAATCGGCTTCTTTAGAAATGTTTTCCACTAAACTTAAAAGTTCAGATTGCTTTTCCATTGTAACCGTTTCGCCCTTGTCGTTAATTTCTGTGAGCATTGATTTTTTATCGATAATTTTATAGTTTAACCTTGCGCCACCGGGGGAACACACAAAATTATGCTTTACCCCTTCTTTATCCAATTTTTGTTCGAAAAGTTTTGCGTGTTTTTCAAACATAAACCCCGTTGCAAAAGAATTTTCCCCAAGTCTTGCAAGAGCCATTGCAACGTTTAGCGCTTTGCCGGAATACGTTTCCGTTTTATTATTTACTCTGTTGAGCATTCCGACGTTAAGACTGTCCAACTCTACAGTATAATCAATACTAGGGTTAGGACATATCGATAATATCATTTAAATTACACTCCTTTACTATTCAGCCTTTTTTGCAGCCGCAATAATTGCTTCTTGTGCCGAGAAAGGCACTTCTTCATATCCTAAAAATTCTGCCGAGAACTTGCCTCTGCCTTGAGTTATGCTTCTTAAATCGGTTGCATATTTAAGCATTTCGGAAAGTGGTGCTTCGGCGGAAATAACTTGTAAATTTTCTTGCATTTCCATACCTAAAATTCTGCCACGACGCTTGTTCATATCACCTAAAATATCGCCCGTGTAAGAATCTGGAACGGAAATTTTGTAAGAATAAACAGGTTCTAAAATGGTAGGTTTTGCACGGCGAACGCCATCGTCATAAGCAAGTTTTGCTGCTGATATAAACGCAACTTCTTTGCTATCTACAGGGTGTTCTTTTCCATCGAATAAGGTACATTTTAAGTTAACCATTGGATAGCCTGCTAAAACGCCCTTTTGCATTGCTTCTTTCAAGCCTTTTTCTGCTGCGATAGCAAAAGGTTTAGAAACTGCACCACCAACAATAGCATTAACAAATTCAAATTGACCATCTTCTGCGCCCGGTTCAAACTTAATGTTAACAACACCGTATTGACCAGCACCACCAGATTGTTTTTTGTGCTTGCCTTCTGCTTCTGCAACGCCTGTAATTGTTTCTCTAAACGCCACCTTTGGATTGCGTAATATTGCTTCACAACCAAATTTAGCCTTTAATTTTTTACATAAAACGTCTAATTGGGTTTCCCCTTGACCACGAATTACCATTTCTCCCGTTTCTTTGTCCTTTTCCACAACAAAGGTAAGATCTTCTTCTGATAAACGATTTAAGCCTTGGAAAACTTTATCTTCTTCCCCTGTTTTAGCAGCGGATATAGCCATAGATAAAACAGGTTTTGGCAATGGAATATCACTATATTTAATTTTAAACGATTCATCACACAAGGTGTCGCCCGTGTTGGTGTTAGAAAGTTTGTTTACTGCACCAATATCGCCTGCAACAAGTTCATCTACCACTTCTTGCTTTTTGCCTTTTAAAACGTAAACGCTGTTAATTCTTTCTTTTTCGCCTGTCACAGAGTTATAAACGGTCATACCACTCTTTAAACTGCCGGTAAATACCCTTACCATATTAAGTTTACCAACAAATGGGTCAACAACCGTTTTAAATACTTGGGCACTGAAAGGTTTTTCCGCATCGCAAGAAATTTCTATAGGCTCGCCACTTAAGTTTTCTGCAAGCACGGGTTTTCTTTCCACAGGAGATGGTAAAAGTGCAACAATCTCGTGCATTAAGTTAATAACTCCAAGGTTTTGAGTTGCCGAACCACCCAAAACAGGAATTGTGTCGCCGTTAAACAAACCCTTCTTAACGCCTACAATAATTTCATCGTTAGAAAGCCAAGCATCTTCTAAAAATTTATTTAAAAATTCTTCACTTGTTTCTGCAGCGGCTTCCATAAGGCTTTCTTTAATTATTTGAAGGTCATCTTTTAAATCTTCAGGAACGGCAATTTCCGTTCTTCCACCTTGCTTAAATTCGTATGCTTTACCAGAAATAACGCTAACGTAACCTTGCATTTTGCCGTTTCTAATAATTGGCAAGTGAAGTGTTGCAATTTTTTTGCCGTATTTTTCCCTTAAAGCTTCTACCGTTTTTGTGTAATCGGAATTTTCTTTATCTACGCCGTTTACAAATACCATTAGCGGTATTTTGTGTTTAAGACAGTAATCAATGCCCTTTTCTGCACCAACGGAAACTTGTCCTGCAGCATCTAAAACTAAAACTGCACCCGCAACGGCACGCATTGCTTGTTCAAACTCGCCTTCGAAATCGTAAAAACCCGGAACGTCTAAAACGTTAATTTTAACCCCTTCGAAATTAGCGTATGCAGCGGCAAGAGAGATAGAAATACCCCTTGCTAATTCTTCGCTGTCAAAGTCCATCACGGTGTTTTTGTCCGCAGTTTTACCCAAGCGGTCTATAGTCTTACCGTTAAATAAAATTGCTTCTGCAAGTGAAGTTTTACCTTCTCCCCCGTGACCTATTATTGCTATGTTTCTAATATTTGTCGCATTTTGAATCATTTTTGTTTCCCCCTTATTAATGCGAAAATTTATTTAACATAATATATTATAAACCAATATTTTGCTCTTTTCAAGGGGGGATTTAAATTTTTTAATAATCGTTGTCGTAATCGCTTTCTTCTAAATACTCCCCTTCTACAGAAAACCTGTTATCTCCGCAAGGTGGTGGACAAGGCTTTATCCCTTCTGGCTTGCCTTTTTTACAATTTGTATAAACAGTTTCGCCACCCGTAATTTTTACTAAAATAACGTCCCCGCCAATTTTTAAAATTTGCTTTACGTCTATGTATTGAGTAGACCTATCAAAAAGTTTGGCAAAACAGTTTAAATTTCTACCGGGGACGGTAATTCCCACCAACTTGCCTTCTGGGAAACAAAGGGTTAAATCTACAATTTTACCTAAACTTTTGCCATCTACAACGTTTATAACTTCTCGCTCTTTAAGTTCTTTATACGTTAATTTCATACCCTATTTTATGCTTAGAAAAATTATTTTACCACAAAACGTAAAAAACGATGCGAGAGCGCATCGTTTTTTATCTCTTTAACACGTGTTAAACTTTATGAAAAATAGATAAAACCTAAATCTTTTGCCGTAATGCCAATGCTAGAATAATCTATTTCTATTTTTAAAAGCAACACTCTCATCATAGTAGAAGCAAGTTCTATAACGCTATTTAATACACTAGTTGAATAAATCCCACTATAATTTATATAACCTAAAGTTGAAGACTTGCTAAACGTGCTTCCATAAACGTTTCCTGTTACAAATCGATTATTCTCGTCTAAATAGGACCA
>JAGBSS010000215.1 GCA_017631725.1 Clostridia bacterium
CATTATAGTGTTTGCAGTATCTAGGGTAATTAAAAACCACAGAGATTTAAATGCACATTTAATTAATAACGATACAATGCGTTATTTCGAACACGTAAACATGGGTATTGCAACCGATACGCCTAAAGGTCTTTTAGTTCCTGTTCTTTTCGGTGCAGATACTATGAGTTTAAGTGAAATTGCAGTAAAGAGTAAAAAACTTTCTTCCGATGCAATTAACGGAAGCATTTCTCCAGAACTTTTATCTGGTGGTAGCTTTACTATTTCTAACGTAGGAACAATGGGCATTGAAAGTTTTACTCCTGTAATTAACCCACCACAAACGGGTATTTTAGGTGTAAACACCTTAGAAACAAGGGTAAAACTTGGTAAAAACGGCGAAATTATTCCTTATACAGCAATGAACTTATCACTTTCTTACGACCACAGGGCATTAGACGGTGCACCTGCATCTAGGTTCTTAAAAGAATTAAAAGAATATCTTGAAAACTTCAGCTTTAATCTTTTAGCTGATAGCAAGTGTATTTAAGGAGATAAAAATGGAAATTTTTGATTTAGTTGTTTTAGGTGGTGGCCCTGCAGGTTATTTAGCGGCAGAAAGGGCAGGTCACGCAGGTCTTAAAACTATGGTTATCGAAAAGAGAGAATTTGGTGGTGTTTGTTTAAACGAAGGTTGCGTTCCTTCTAAAACCTTCTTAAACTCCGCAAAAGTTTTCGATTATGCTAACCACGCAGCAAACTATGGCGTTAAAATAGATGGCAAAACTTCTATTGACCAAAAGTTTGTTGTAGAAAGGAAAAACGGCGTTGTAAAAATGCTCGTTAGCGGTATTAAGGCTGGTTTAAGAAAAAATAAAGTTACTATGAAAGTAGCAGAAGGATACATTGAAGGTAAAACTGATGAAGGCATTATTATTAAAGCCGGAGATGATAAGGTTATAGCAAAACGTCTTATCATTTCAACGGGTTCTATGCCAGCAGTTCCACCAATCCCTGGTTTAAAAGAAGGTATTGAAAGCGGTTTAGTTTTAACCAACAGAGAAATTTTAGATTTAACTGAAATTCCTTCTAAACTCGTTGTAATTGGCGGCGGTGTAATCGGTTTAGAAATGGCAAGCTATTTCTCTTCAGTAGGAAGCCAAGTTACAGTTATAGAAATGCTTAATAAAATTGCAGGTCCTACAGAAGCAGAAGTTTCTACCATTTTAAAGAAAGCACTCGAAAGAAAGGGAATTATCTTTAAACTTGGTTGCAAAGTTACTTCTATTGACAAAGATGGCGTTGTATATGAAGAAAACGGCAAAGTAGAAAAAGCAATGGGGGACAAAGTTTTACTTTCAATTGGTAGAAGACCTGTTACCCAAGGCATTGGTTTAGAAAACATTGGCGTTAATATGGAACGCGGGGCAATAGTAACCGACGATCAAATGAGAACTAACGTTGCAAACGTATATGCAACGGGCGACGTAAACGCAAAAGTTATGCTTGCTCACACCGCTTATAGAGAATCAGAAGTTGCAATTAACACAATTCTCGGCAAGAAAGACCGTATGCGTTATAACGTAATTCCTTCTGTAATTTACACCAACCCTGAAATTGGTACGGTAGGCGAAACAGAAGAAAGTGCAAAACAAAAAGGGTTAGACGTTAAAACGGTAAGTATTCCAATGACCTATTCTGG
>JAGBSS010000216.1 GCA_017631725.1 Clostridia bacterium
ATACAGAGTATATTCCCACGTGGGACTATTAAAAAAACACCTACAAAAGTAGGTGTTTTTTTCTAATCAATATTTTCAATTTTTAAGATTTTGTTTCCTTTTTTATCGTGCGTTTCTTTTTGAGCAGAATAAGATTTTGAAAATATTTTATCTCTTTTTCCAAAAATTACAACGCCAGCTATAACTAAAACCATTATTGCCACAATAACGATAATTTCCGCCGTAGAAAGAGTTATTAGTTTAACGGTGTTCCACATTTCGTTTAAAGCGTTTAAATCTTCTTGGCTAAAGGTATCCATAACTGCGCAACGCATAATAGTTTCTTCATCTGCGTATTGTGCATAAAGTGCTCTACCTTGTTCTCTGGAGTAAATAACGTAAGTATCATCTTGGCAAGTTGGGTCAAAGAAATATTTTAAATTTACTTCATAAACTTCTACAATTTCATCATCTACCCTGTTTGCGTTATCATCTAAATGGAAAAGTTGACATTTGTATTCCCCGTTTATTTCAACAAGTTCACCATATCCATCATCTTTTAAGGCATATCCGCCGTCAAAAGCAACGTAATCTCTTTTCTCGCTTGCTAATAAAGAATTATATTCTTCTTGCTCTATTTGTGCGTATGGGAAATAGTCTGCTCCATAGCACTCAACAGCATAGTCAAAAACGTCTTGTCCTGCAATACAACTTGTATAACCAACGTAGGAAATGTTTCTAACTGCATTTTCCGGTTTAGATATAAAATTTATAAATTTACTAGAGGCATCTTCGTTTGCATTTTTAGTCATAACCCAACCATCAAACCAAACGTTACTGCCTTCTTCTGGAACAACGTATCCAAGCCTTATATCAGAAGAAGATTCATCTGCCTCGAAAATAGAGTAAGCAGCATCTCCAGACCAAGCAAAGTTGATTGTTATTTTACCCGTTAATATATCAGATTTACCACTATCTACTTCAAATCCGTATAAATTAGATTTTAATTCAAGTAAAATTTCCGTTGCTTTTTCTATCGTTTCTGGGTCTTTTCTATTAAAAATTTCAAAGACTTTTGCTTTATACTCTTCTTCTGGTAAATTTTTTGCTTGCAATAACTCTTCTTCGTATAAAATACCAAGTGCTAAAATGTAAGTATCTCTTAAACTATCTTTAATTGTGCTTTTGTTTTTATATTTTTTATCTAAAAGACCTTTCCAACTGGAAATATCTTCTACGTCAACTGCATCCATATTATATATAAAGCCCATTGTTCCCCACATATAACCTGTCGCATAAGTTGTTCCATCTGCATTATTAAGACCTAAACTTTCAAACACTTCTTTTATATAAGGAGATGCATACTCATTGTAAACAGAAGGCATTTGGTATGGCTTAATAAGATTTTCTTGCTTCATTTTAAGTATCATGTATTCAGATGGACATAAAACGTCACAAGATTTTGGATTTTTAACTACCTCGTTATACATTTCTTCGTTTGTCGCAAAGGTATAGTAGTTAAGGTCGATATTTGGATATTCTTCTTCAAATTCGCCAATTAAATCTTCATCTATATAATCTTCCCAAGAAAAAACATTTAAAACTGTTTTTTCTGCCGCTTTTACGTTAGAAATTGGGGCGAAGAAAAGTAAAAGGAAAAGAATACTTAATAATATAGATGTTAAAGGTAATAATTTAATTTTTAATTTAGTCATTATTTACCCCCTTCTCTCTTTTGCTTTCTTTTTGACCTTACGTTAATTACAACAACAACGGAAACGGTCAATAAAAATATAATTGTGGTAAGAGCACGATAAATAGGAAGTTTCATACTTGCCGCTTCGGTAGTTAATGCTATGGCTTTATAAACTGCCGTAGATATAGTATCAAAACCAAGCGGAGAAAGTGTTGCCGTGACAATATAATCATCTAAAGACAAGGTGATTGCAAGCATAAATCCTGCAAAAACACCGGGGAGAATTTCCGGCAATATTACTTTCGTTAACGCCTGTCTTGGAGATGCACCAAGGTCTAAAGCCGCTTCGTATAAACTTGGGTCCATTTGTTTTAATTTTGGCAATACTGATAAAACTACAAATGGAGTTGTAATTATTAAATGCCCTAAAAATAGCCCTACTAACGAGCGGTTGGACAAACCTAAAAGTAAAAATAGCATTATAAGTGCGCAAGCCGTAACAACTTCTGAATTTACAACAGGTATTTGAGAAATACCTTTCATAAGTTTTCCACCCTTGCCATTGCTATAAAACATTCCTATAGCGCCAAGTGTTCCTAAAATTGTTGCAGTTACCGCAACTACAACTGCTAAAACGACTGTGTTTAAAACAACGTCTCCTACAACGCCGAGATTAGCATACCATTTAAATGAAAACCCTTCCCAAATATTCAAAGTTTTACCTGCGTTAAAGCTAAAGATAACTAAAATAAATATTGGAATATAAATAAATGCTAAAACTAAAAAGATATAACCAC
This sequence comes from Clostridia bacterium, assembly GCA_017631725.1. Lineage (GTDB taxonomy): Bacteria > Bacillota > Clostridia > Christensenellales > Borkfalkiaceae > UBA1259. The sequence goes on from JAGBSS010000216.1 coordinate 2,473, forward strand.
GAGAGAAAAACTTTTTAATCATAAATTTGTCCCCCTTGTACTATTATCCGATTTAAATCCGCCCGTTGCTAACATTGTTAAGAACATAATAACAAGCATTACTAAAGATATAGTAGCACCACCGTTAACGTTTGTTAAGGTTCCGTTTTCACCAAGGAAACACCAAGCAATAAGTTTACCAATTACGGTAAAGCCCGTGCTACCACTAAACGTGTCTGTTATAACGTAGCAACTCATTACAGGTAAAAATACCATCATAGCACCACTTATAATACCGGGAACAGATAAAGGAAGTGTTATTTTAATAAACACTTTTGACTTGTTTGCACCAAGGTCTAAAGCCGCTTCTTCTAAAGAAGTATCCATTTTTATTAACGTAGAATAAAGTGGTAATATCATAAATGGCAAAAAGTCGTAAACTAAACCAATAATATTAGCAAAACTGCCAGGCGATACTCCAATTAATGAAAGCAATTCCTTCATTGCCATTGCCCTTAATACAAAGTTTATCCACATAGGTGTAACAAAAAGCAAAAGTAAGATAAACGCAATGCTTTTTTTCATTTTAGATAAAATATACGCAACAGGATAAGCAATTAAAAGGCAAATAACGGTCACTAAAAGTGCAATTAAAATACTTATTAACAAGGTGCTTATTTTGGTCTTGTTAGTGAAAAATTCGGCAAAATTAGCAAAGGAAAAACTGCCGTCACTTGACGTAAACGCATAATACAAAATAACGAAAAGCGGAATTACAACAAACATAACAAGAAATAATGCATAAGGTATGCAAAGTTGTTTTCTGTTAAATCCGAATTTGAACTTTTTACCGCTTTTTGTCATTGCTTTAGTAGAAAGTTCGGTCATCTTTTAATCTCCTGTTTAAGCGATAATTTAATTTTTTCTTTAGGAATTATAATAGAAACCCTATCGTTTTCGTTCCAAGTATCCTCAGTATCAAAAACGTAATCTTCTTCGTTTTCATCCGTTCTAACAATAAGTTGATAGTGGTCGCCTTTATAAATTATAGAAATAATATTACCTATTGCTCCACCTGCTTCTGCATCGTCGCTTATTTCTATATCTTTTAAGCCAACTTCTACGTTAACGTCAACGTCGGTAAGGTCAATTTTCTCCCCTTCTTTGGTGATGATATAACCTTCTTCATCTAAAGTAGAATCTGGATAAAGAGTGGTAACGTCGCACTCAAATTCGCCATCGCCAAATACAACAGTGTTGTTTTTAGTGATATAACCTTCGAATTTATTAGATGAAAATTCCTTTTCCATAACGTGAATATCACTTGGATTTATAAAAATACTAACTTTTTCGCCAACTTTTCTTTCAATGGTATCTTGGATAACTACTTCTGATTTACCAACTTTCATAACCATTTCGTAGTGCATACCTTTAAATATAGAACTTATAATTTTACCATTTACTTGTCCTTTATCTTCATCCATTAAAACAACGTCTTCTGGTCTTACAACAACGTCTACTTTTTCATTTATTGGGAAATCATCTACACAATCAAAGTTTTTACCAATAAATTTAACGGTGTTTTTAGCAATCATTGTTCCACTAAAGATATTGCTATCGCCAATAAAGTCTGCAACGAAGGAATTGTTTGGTTCGTTATAAATATCTGTTGGAGTACCAATTTGTTGAATTACCCCATCTTTCATTACAACAACGGTATCACTCATTGTAAGAGCTTCTTCTTGGTCGTGAGTGACATAAATAAAGGTAATGCCAAGTTTTTTATGCATCTCTTTAAGTTCAAGTTGCATATCTTTTCTCATTTTAAGGTCTAACGCACCTAAAGGCTCATCTAAAAGTAAAATTTTAGGTTCGTTAACAAGAGCCCTTGCAATAGCAACACGTTGTTGTTGACCGCCGGACAAAGTAGAAACACTACGTTTTTCAAAGCCTTCTAAATCTACCATTTTTAAGGCCTTTTCAACTTTATCTGAAATATAACCCTTTTTAAGTTTCTCTACCTTTTCAAAGGTGTTTCCTTTTTTATCTTGATAGGTGACCTTTACCCTTTTAAGTTTTAAACCAAACGCAATATTTTCATATACGTTTAAATGTGGGAAAAGTGCGTACCTTTGGAATACGGTGTTAATTGGCCTTTTATTTGGGGGAAGAACAGTTATATCTTCGCCATTTAATAAAATTTTACCACTTGTTGGTTTGTCAAAACCTGCTATCATACGCAACGTTGTAGTTTTACCACAACCAGAAGGCCCTAAAAAGGTGACAAATTCACCACGTTTTACCTTAAAATCCATATTATCAACGGCAAAAACTCCGTCTTCAAACTCGCGGGAAACACCAACAAGTTCTATAATGTTTTCATTTAAATTTTCTTTTGTCATAATATTCTCCTTTAAAAAGATGGTGGTGAAGACACCCAAATAAATTCTGCTTCGGCGTTTGTTTTATTAATTACGCAATGCACTTTGTTTGCAGTGTAATAAAAACTTTCGCCCTTTTTTACCCTAACTTTCTTTTTGCCTAAAACTAAAACTATCTCCCCTTTTAGAACATAACCAAATTCTTCGCCTTCGTGCGGAAAATCTTCATCAGTTGCACTGTTTGGGTTTAGTTTTATATGAAGTGGCTCCATTTCATTTTTTTGGGCATTTGGAACAAGCCAATTTAAAACGTATCCATCTGTCACTTTTTCAATAAATTCGTTTTTGCTAAAAGATATCTTTTCTTCTCCATTAGAGTCTGCAAAAAAATCTTTTAAATTACTGCCAAGCGCCGATAATATATCAATTAACGTTGTTATAGACGGGCTTGTTAAATCGTTTTCCAATTGAGATATATAGCCTTTTGTCAACTCGCATCTGTCTGCAAGTTCTTCTTGCGTTAGTTCGCAAGATAGCCTTAAATCCCTTATTTTTTCACCAAGTTCCATCGCCTCTCCTTTGGTTTAGGCAAATTTAACAAAAAGTTTAGTAAATCTAAACTTTAATGACTTTTATATTATAAAAAAAGTAAAAATAAATGTCAATTATTTTTTTCGCTCTTTGCGCGCCGTCACCAAGCAAAAGGTAAAGCAACGTAAGCTGCCATTTTGCATTTTTAATACATGCCTCATCGGGATCAACGATGTAATAGTCATTTCCGTGACACGTACCCTGCGCTCCGCCGCAATAGGGATGTATAGCAGGCATCACCTGAGAAAGATCTCCCATATCCGTGCTTCCTGTGTTGATCTGCTCAACCATTTCAAACTCTTTATCTGGGCAAAGCGTTTCGTAAGCTTCTTTCGCAAGGTCTGTAAGATTGTAATCGTTGTAAAGCGGTGAATAACCGGGAATATCAATTATCTCAATATTGGCTC
>JAGBSS010000017.1 GCA_017631725.1 Clostridia bacterium
ATAATTCAGAAGTCAGACATTACCATTTTGAGCTGCCCCTTCTCCCTTATAGTTCCACAGAGATACGTCATCTCCTTGCCAAAGGAGAAAGTGCCAGCCATATGTTACACCCCGACGTAGAGGAATATATTAAAAACAAAGCCTTTTACACCAACACTTCCATCTACCGTACAAACGGTAACGTTTGCACCAAGGTCTGAAAATTCTTTAGCATAAAAAATTTCATCTTCGGTATTAAAGCCTAAAATAACGTTAACATTTTTACCACTATCAATAAGTTTTTTTGCAAGATTATATAGTGGTGGAACACCGACACCTCCACCAATTAAAAGTGGAGCATCCCCTGAAACGGACAAGTTATATCCGTTGCCAAGCCCTGTTAAAATATCTAACTTTCCTTCTTTCATTTCAGAAAGTTTTTGCGTTCCTTTGCCAACCACTTTATAAATTAAAGTAAGAGTGTTTAAAGAATAATCGCAAACGGATATTGGACGGCGAAGATATAAACCATCTAATTTAATATTCACAAATTGGCCACTTGCCGTTATATCAGAAGTGTCGCCACAAAGTATAATTTTATATACGTTTTTTGCAATTTCGGTATTGGAAATTATATCAAAATAACTCTGTTTCATTTTTTACCTTTTTAAGCATCTATCGTAGAGATAGTAATGGTGGTTTCTTCTAATACGTCAAGCAAGGTTTTAACCGTATCTAAAGATGTAAATATATTAACGTTGTTTTCGGTTGCAAGTGCCCTTATTTCGTGACCATCGTGTGCAGCCTTTTCAGAACCACCAATGTCGCTTGTATTAATAATGTAAGCAATATGGCCTTGTCTTATTGCTTGTGGAATTTCTTCACTATCATCGCTTATTTTTCTTAAAATGTGCGTTCTTATTCCGTTTTCTTTTAAGAATTTACCTGTACCTTTTGTCGCTTGAATATTAAAGCCAAGGTTATAGAAACGCCTAATTAATGGTAATACTTCTTCTTTATCTTTATCTGCAACGGTGACAAAAATTGTGCCGTAGTTAGTAAGTTTCATACCAGATGCTTGAAGTGCTTTATAGAATGCCCTGTAAAGTTTATCATCGTAGCCAATTGCTTCACCCGTTGATTTCATTTCTGGGGAAAGGTATGCATCTAACCCTTTTAACTTGTTAAAGGAGAATACAGGAACTTTAACGTACCAACGTTTTTTCTCTTCTGGATAAATTTGGAATATGCCTTGTTCTTTTAAACTCTTACCAAGAATTACTTCTGTTGCAATATCTGCTAAGCTATATCCCGTTGCCTTTGAAAGGAAAGGAACTGTTCTTGAAGAACGTGGGTTAACTTCTATAATGTAAACTTTTTCATCTTTATCTACTATAAACTGAATATTAAATAATCCAACGATTCCAATGCCAAGTCCTAACATTTTTGCATATTGAAGTATCGTGCCTTTTACCTTGTCCGATATAGAGAAGGTTGGATATACGCTTATAGAGTCGCCAGAGTGAATACCTGTCCTTTCTACAAGTTCCATAATGCCTGGAATAAACACGTCTTTCCCATCGCAAATGGCATCGATTTCCACTTCTTTTCCAACGATATATTTATCAACTAAAACAGGCTTGTCTTCATCTATTTCAACAGCCGTTTTAAGGTAACGGCGAAGTTGTTCTTCCCCTGCAACAATTTGCATTGCTCTTCCACCTAAAACGAAACTTGGGCGAACTAATACAGGGTAGCCAATTTCACTTGCCGCCTTAACGCCATCTTCAATGTTGGTCACCGCCCTACCTTGTGGTTGTGGAATATTTAATTCTTTTAAAATCTTTTCAAAAGAATCCCTGTTTTCTGCACGCTCTATTGCATCGCAATCTGTACCAATAATTTTAACGCCACGTTTCATAAGTGGTTCTGCTAAATTTATTGCAGTTTGTCCACCAAGAGATGCTATAACACCTTCTGGCTTTTCAAGTTCTATAATGTTCATAACGTCTTCTGGCGTTAGTGGTTCAAAATAGAGTTTGTCTGCCGTTGTGTAGTCGGTAGAAACGGTTTCTGGGTTGTTGTTTATAATAATTGCTTCGTATCCTGCCTTTTTAATGGTGGTAACTGCGTGAACTGTAGAATAGTCAAACTCTACACCTTGACCAATTCTTATTGGACCTGCACCTAAAACAACAATTTTTTTCTTGCCCGTTTCTTTTACTTCAGTTTTGCCAGTATAGGTAGAATAGAAGTAAGGCATGTATGCCCCCGTGTGGCTTGTATCTACCATTTTATAATATGGGAACATCTTTTCCTTTTTGCGAATAGCAAAAACTTCTTCTTCAGTTGTTTTCCAAAGCCTTGCGATGTATTTATCAGAAAAGCCCATTTTCTTTGCTTCTAAAAGGGTTTTAAGGTCGTACTTGTTTGCAGAAACGGCATTTTCTTGGTCGATAATCTTTTTAATTTCTTCCAAGAAAAGTTCGGTAATTTTAGTAATTTCGTGAATTTCTTCTACCGTTACGCCTCTTGCTATTGCTTCTGCTATCGCAAAGAGATTGTCATCTCTAAAATCTTTAATGTAATCTAAAAGTTCTTCTGTAGTTTTATTGTCAAACTTGGACATATAAAGGTGGCGAACACCCGTTTCTAAAGAACGAACGGATTTAAGCATACACTCTGACAAGTTAGAGCCAATACCCATTACTTCGCCCGTTGCTTTCATTTGAGTGCCAAG
>JAGBSS010000217.1 GCA_017631725.1 Clostridia bacterium
CAATTATTGGCTGTTTAGGCTTTGTAGGTGCAGGCGCAAGTCCATCTACATCTAACTACACGGGCGATTCTTCAAAACTCGGCTATTACGACGGGTACGTTTATAGTGTAGACTTTTCAAGTGAGGAGAACGAAGGTGTTTCTCCAGAAAGGTTATGGATTAACTTTGGTAGTTTAGATTTAGAAACTAAAAAAACTGAAAATAAAATTACTATAAGGGTTGGCTTTGCAACAAGTAAATACGGCTATTTTACCGAAGCTATTGCATTAAACAACGGTGCAGTAGAAAACGTTGCAAGCAAAGTTAAAGTTGGCCAATGGCAATTTTTAGCATCTTATCCTTCTACGTTTGATGAGTTTCCAGATGAAATTTATTTCGTTGTTGCAACAAACGCAAAGGTTAAAATTAATGAAATTGCTTTAACCGGTGTAGATACAGAAGGCAAAATTGTAAAATTAGACGTTAAGGCAGAAGGCGGTGGCTTTAAAGGTGAAAGCACTTCTGCAACAGCGTGGAAAAACTCTTTAGAAGATACAAAAACTGCAACGTCTGCATTTGCAAGTGTAAACGGCATTGCAAAAGCCAAAGTGTTAATAGATGAACAAAACACCTTTAACGTTAATGCCGTTAGCGGAAAAGATTATAAAAATGCAGTTGGCAATGCTTTAACCGAAAGAGAGTATTACACGTTAGAAGGTATTAAAGCATTTAGCGGAAATGCAGATACTTATGCGGACAAGTCTATTGGCGGTTTTGGTACTGCAGTTTTAAGCCTTGGTGCATCAGTTTTTGGTTTTAACACGTTTGGAATAAGATTTACTTCTTTATTGTTCTCGATAGCAACCCTTTTTGTTGCTTATGCTTTAGGAAAAATTATTTTCAAAAACGTTAAGGGGGCAATTTTATTTGTATTCTTGCTTGCAGTTGGTGGCTTATCTTTGGGTCTTGCAACCGTTGGCACGGCAGATGCAATTGCAGTATTCTTTGCACTTTTATCTTTCACCTTTATGTTTAAATTCAAAAAACAGGGTGTAGATGCTGTTTCCCCACTTAAGAGTTTCTTATACGTGTTGTTCTCCGGAATAAGTTTTGCTTTTGCAGTTTCTACGTTATCAAGAATGATATTTGTTTTACCTGCACTTTTATTCCTTTTCGTTTACACGTTAGTTGTATTTATAAAAGAAAACAAAAATAAACAAGAAACCCTTGAAGACGTTTCTAGAATTTCTATTTTAGGTAGTTTAATAACAATTTTATCTTTCATTATTGTTCCATTTATCATAACGGGTGTTGTGGTTATGGCAAGATTTAATTACTTTAGCGCACATTACAACACTACAAATTTATTTGCTATTATAGTTAAATTGTTGTTTGGTGGAATTTATAACGCAACTGCAATTGCAGGAAACGGGTACAATTCTTTAGGTTGGCTTATTAACTTTGGTGCAGAAGTAATGGGCCCAAACAAAGCAATATTTGGAAACATTGTTTTAACAATTGTAAATCTTTTATCATTTGGTTTTGGTTTAGTGCTTATTTTAAAACCATTAGCAAAAAAACAAAAATTATCTAAAGGCTTTATAAACTCCTACGTAGTTCCATTTATAACCTTAACCTTAATTTGGTTATTTACAGTTATCGGTGGTTTAATTGGCGCAGTTAACGGAATTTCTGCTTTCTATATCGGTCAAATTGCTCTTTCCGCAACAACCGTTTTATCCCTTTTAAGGTTAAAAATTTCTAACGACTCTTCTTCTATCGGCACAATTAACTTGGCTAAAAAGAGAAAAGTTGCGGCTTGCGTTTTAGGTGCAATGCTTTTAGTTGCTGTTCTTGCATCTACTGCACTTGTTGGCCTTGGATATTTTTCTCCAATATATTGCTTTAACGTTTTAAACGGGGGATTGATCTAATAAATGATAGCAAAGGTTTTAAGTTATGCTCTAAACGGACTATCCGGCTTTAAAGTAGAAGTAGAGATAGACGTTAATAATGGTATTCCCGCTTTTGAAATAGTAGGTCTTGCAGACACCGCTGTTAAAGAAGCAAAGGAAAGGGTTCGTTCTGCTATAAAAAATAGTGGTAGAACAATACCCACACGTCGCATAACGGCAAACCTTGCCCCAGCCGATTTAAAAAAAGAAGGTTCTTATTTAGACTTGGCTTTAGCAGTTGGGGTTTTAGTTAGTTCTGCTCAATTAAATGCAGAAGTTAATGACATAATTTTTTTAGGCGAACTTTCTTTAGATGGTGGCATAAGAAAAATTAGGGGTGTTCTTCCAACACTTATAGATGCCTTAAATAACGGGTATAAAAAGTTTGTTATTCCTTTTGAAAACAAAGAAGAAGCATCTTTTGTAGAAGGTATAGAAGTTTATCCCGCAAAAAGTTTATCAGACGTTATTGACCATCTTTCCGGTTTGAAACCTATAGAAAAACTTGAAAGGAAAGAATACGTTATAGCCAACAAAAATAAAGTTTACGATAGCGATATGTCCTTTGTAAAAGGGCAAAAAATGGCAAAACGTGCTTTAGAAGTTGCCGTTTCTGGCGGGCATAACCTTTTGTTTGTAGGTGCACCGGGGACAGGTAAAACAATGCTTGCAAAGTGTATTCCAACGATAATGCCTGATATGACCTTTCAAGAAGCATTAGAAACGACAAAAATTCACTCTGTTGCAGGCTATTTAAACGGAGAAGAAGGCATAGTATATAAAAGACCTTTCAGGTCACCCCATCACACGGCAACAACGGTTGCTTTAACGGGTGGTGGCTCTAACGTAAGGCCGGGTGAAATAAGTTTAGCCCATAACGGCGTTTTGTTTTTAGATGAAATGCCAGAGTATTCAAGAAGCACCCTTGAAGCCCTTCGCCAACCTTTAGAAGACAAGGTTATAACCATTGCAAGGGCAACAAGCTCTACTACCTTTCCTGCAGACTTTATTTTGTGTGGCAGTATGAACCCTTGTCCCTGTGGAAATTATGGTTCTACAACCAAAACTTGTACTTGTACGCCATCTCAAATTGCTAAATATAAGGCAAAGTTATCGGGTCCGCTTTTAGACAGAATTGACCTTCAGGTTCAGGTAGATGAAGTAAAATATGCAGAACTTTCCGATGAAACGGAAGGGGAAACGTCTGAACAAGTAAGGCAAAGGGTAAATAGAACAAGGCTTATTCAAAAAGAAAGGTTTATTAAAGACGGAATTTTAACAAACGCCAATATGGGCGAAAAACATATTAAAAAATATTGTATACTTTCTAAAGAGTGTGAAAGCATTTTAAAATCTGCCTATGAGAATTTAAAACTTTCTCCAAGGGCTAGGGCAAGAATTATAAAGGTCGCAAGGACCATTGCCGATATGAGTTTATATGAAGAAATTCGCCCAGAACACATTTTAGAAGCAATAAGTTATAGACAAATTTAAAATGAAATATTCTAAAAAAGAACTTGCTCTTTTATGGTTAGACGGCTTTGATGGAATAGAGTATAAGCATAAAAAGGCAATAGTTGATTGTTTTGAAGACAACTGCGATTTAAACTCGGTATTAAAAGAGTGTAAAGAGTATATATGTGCAAACGTTGGGGAGAAAGTTTATCTCTCTATGAAGGCGTCTTTAACTAAAGACTATTTCGATAGGTTTTTAAGCGAGTTGGATAAAAGAGAGATAACGGGTATAACTATTTTTTCCGAGTATTACCCTAAAGAACTTTTAGACCTTGATAATTATCCACTTTGTTTATATGCAAAAGGCAATTTAGAACTTTTGAAAAATGATAAATTTGCAATTATTGGTAGTAGGCGTGGCGGAGAGTTTCCAAATTCTATCGCCAAACAATTTGCAAGTGAGTTAAGTGTAGGTTTTACTATTGTCGCAGGTATTAGTGAAGGTGTAGATAAAGCCGTTTTAGAACAAGGAATAAAAGATAAAAACGTTATTTGTGTGTATCCTTGTGGTTTTGATCACGTTTATCCGGCTACACATAAAGAACTTTTGGAAAAAGTGGCAAAAGAAGGGCTTTTAATTAGCGAGTTTCTACCAACCGTTAGTTTAAGAAATTATATGATACCCGTTAGAAACAGAATTTTTGCGGGCTTATCTAAAGGTGTTTTAATTGTTTCTGGTGGTAAAAATAGTGGCACTCTTTGGACTGCAGAGTTTGCAGAAGAATTAAGTAGGCAAGTTTTTGCAATTCCTTATAGTATAAACGTTAATTATGGTACAACTTGCAATGAACTTATTAAAAAGGGTGCATACTTAACAACCGAGCCAAAAGATATTTTAGATTTTTACGGAAAAGAGTGTGAAATTCAAAAAATTGAACTTTCGGAAACGGAAAAAAAGATAGTTTCCCTTTTACAAGATGGGGAATTACATATAGAAAAAATGTGCGAAAAACTAAACGAACAAGTTTTTTCGCTCTCGCCAATTTTATCTATGCTTGAAATAAAAGGCGTGGTAGTAAAAAGCGGGTTTAACGTATACGGACTTACAGGTAAAAAAACGGAGGCGTAAATGCAACTAATTATTGTGGAATCTCCACACAAAGCAAAAACAATAGAAAAATTCCTTAAAGGTGAATACAGGGTAGAGGCATCTAAAGGGCACGTAAGGGATTTACCCGTAAACTATTTGGGTATTTCTATTGCCAATAATTTCGAGCCACATTACGTTATCTCGCCAGAAAAAAAGGCAGATATTAAAAGGCTTTCAGATTTAG
>JAGBSS010000218.1 GCA_017631725.1 Clostridia bacterium
GATACGCTTTACCTAATAGCGAAATTATGATTCACCAACCTTTAGGTGGCGCTCAAGGTCAAGCGAGCGATATTCAAATTCAGGCAGAGCAAATTATTAAAATTAAGCGCCGTTTAAACACTATTCTTGCTAAAAACACAGGTAGACCTGTAGAACAATTAGAAAAAGACACGGACAGAGATAATTATCTTTCCGCATTAGATGCTAAAGAATACGGTTTAGTAGATGAAGTTATAGTTTCTAGACCATAAACTTTGGAGATTTATGAAAGAAGAATTAGAAAATCAATGTTGCTCGTTTTGTGGTAAACCAAAATCAATGGTATCTAGGCTTATCGCAGGCCCAGAAGGGTTTTTCATTTGCAACGAGTGTATAGCAATTTGTCAAGACGTATTAAAAGAAGACGAGGCTTTGGAGAAATCCTTAAGCCCCGTTAAACTTTTAAAGCCCCTTGAAATTAAAGAAAAGTTAGATGAATATATAGTTGGTCAAGATTCTGCGAAAAAGGTTTTGTCCGTTGCAGTATATAACCATTATAAACGCATAAACTCATCAACTAAAAAAGGGGAAGTAGAACTTGATAAAAGCAACGTTTTATTGTTAGGGCCAACGGGTAGCGGTAAAACCTTACTTGCAAAAACGCTTGCCCGTATTTTAGACGTGCCATTTGCCGTTGCCGATGCTACCACTTTAACCGAAGCAGGCTACGTTGGTGAAGACGTTGAAAATATTTTATTAAAACTTATTCAAGCAGCCGATTTCGATATTAAAAGGGCAGAACGTGGCATTATCTATATTGATGAAATAGATAAAATAGCAAGAAAAAGCGAAAACGTTTCAATTACTCGAGACGTTTCTGGTGAAGGCGTTCAACAAGCACTTTTAAAAATTATTGAAAGCACCATTGCAAGCGTTCCACCACAAGGTGGCAGAAAGCACCCACAACAAGAATGTTTAAGAATTGATACTTCTAATATATTGTTTATATTGGGCGGTGCGTTTGTAGGACTTGATGAAATTGTTAAAAAAAGAAAGGAAAAATCAAGTTTAGGCTTTAATGCAAGGGTGAAAAGCACCGAAAAAGAAAGCGATTATGCTTATTTAAGGGAAATTCAACCACAAGATTTAATTAAATATGGCCTTATTCCGGAGTTTGTTGGTAGAGTTCCCGTGACAGTAGGACTTCACCCCCTTGATGAAGATGCCTTAGTTTCTATTTTAGTAGAACCTAAAAACGCGTTAGTAAAACAATATAAAAAACTTATTGGTTTAGACAACGTAGAACTTGAAATAACCGACGACGCCGTTCATGCAGTTGCAAGGCGTGCAGTAGAGTTGAAAACAGGGGCAAGGGGACTCCGTACGATTCTTGAAAACGTTATGATAGACACCATGTTTGACGTTCCATCTATTGAAAATGCAGAAAAAGTTATAATAGATAAAGACGTTGTTTTAAACGGATCTACGCCAAAAATTATAAAAAAAGAGATTGCATAACGCAAAAAAACAGGCAAAAAATAATTAAAAAAAGTTAAAAAAACTTGTAAAAACCCCTTAAATTCGTTTGACAAGGCTTGTAATATTTAATATAATATTTAAGCTGTGTAATTTGGGTTGATGCGGAAAGTTACTTAAATTGCTTAATTGCAAAGATAATTTCCGTTGACAAGTGTGGGGGCTAGACCTCTGCGACTAACTTCATAGAAGATAGTAAAGTCATTCGCAGCGACTTATAAAAGTTTAAGTATCGGCGAATGATTTTTTTATTATCAAAAATATGACACACACGGCAAAGTGAACACTAAACCACAGCACACAAAAAAGTTAGGAAAAAAGGAGAAGAAAAATGGCAAGTCAAAAAATCAGAATTAAACTTATGTCTTATGACGTAGAAATGCTCGACAGTGCGGCTTCTACTATAGTAGAAACCATGAAAAAGTCTGGCGCGAAAATTAGTGGTCCTGTTCCACTTCCAACGGAAAAGGAAATCGTAACTATACTTCGTTCACCACACAAATATAAAGATTCACGTGAGCAATTCGAAATTAGAACTCATAAGAGACTTATCGATATTTATTCACCAAACGTTAAGTTGTTAGACAGCATACACTTACCAGCAGGTGTAGATATCAAAATTAAATTGTAAAATATAAACATTATATATTATATGGAGGTGAACTTTATCTATGAATAAAGCAATCATTGGAAGAAAGTTGGGTATGACACAGCTCTTTACCCCAGAAGGAAAGGTAATTCCTGTAACCGTTATCGAAGCAGGTCCATGTCCTGTAGTTCAAGTTAAAACCTTGGAAAGAGATGGATATTCTGCAGTTAAGTTAGGTTTCTCCGAAGTAGAAGAGAAAAAACTTAACAAACCAGAAGCAGGTCTTTTCAAAAAGACCGGAATCGCTCCACAAAAAGTTTTAAAAGAATTTAAACTTGATGGTGCAGATTCAATGGCAGTAGGTACTGTAATCACATGCGACACTTTTGTTGCTGGCGACAAAGTAGACGTATCTGGTGTATCTAAAGGTCACGGTTATACCGGTGTTATTAAAAGATGGAACAATCACAGGCTTAAAGAAACCCACGGCGTAGGCCCTGTACACAGAGAAGTTGGTTCTATGGGTGCAAACAGCAGTCCATCAAGGGTATTTAAAGGCAAGAAAATGGCCGGTCAATACGGTCACGAAAACGTAACGATCTTAAACCTTGAAGTTGTTAAGGTTGACAAGGAAAGAAACGCAATTTTAGTAAAAGGCGCAGTTCCAGGTCCTGTAAAAAGCATCGTTTACATTAGAAACAGCGTAAAAGCGTAAGGAGAAAAGATTATGCCAAATGTTAAATTATTTGATATGAAAGCAAACGAAGTAGGCACTGTCAATTTGTCCGATGCGTTATTTAATGCAGAATATAACGAGTCTGTAATTCACCAAGCAGTAGTTACAAGGCTTGCTAACGAAAGACAGGGCACAAAAAGCACATTAACCAGAAGCGAAGTTCGTGGCGGTGGTGCAAAACCTTGGAGACAAAAAGGAACAGGTAGAGCAAGACAAGGTTCTATTAGATCCCCACAATGGGTTAAAGGTGGCGTAGTATTTGCACCAAAATCTAGGGATTTCTCTAAAAAGATGAACCTTAAAGCAAAACAAGTTGCACTTTTCTCTGCACTTTCCCAAAAATTAAGAGATGACCAAATTATTTTAATTGACGACATTAAAGTAGAAAATGCAAAAACAAAGGAAATGGCAGCATTCTTAAAAGCGTTCAAATTAGAAAAATCTGTTCTTATCGTAATGGATAACGCAGATGAAGCAGTTTTAAGAGCAAGCGCAAACCTTGAAAAGGTATCTACTCTTCCAGTAAGCCAATTAAACACATACGACGTTGTTAAAAACGCAAACGTGGTTATTTCTAAAAAGGCAATTGAACAAATCGAGGAGGTCTATGGAGAATAATGACTGCACACGATATTATTAAAAAGCCCCTTCTCTCTGAAAAGAGTTATGCGGGCATAAAGGATAAAAAATATTCCTTTGTTGTTGAAAAATCTGCTAACAAAACTCAGATTAAACTCGCTATAGAAGAAATTTTCGGCGTAAAAGTTGAAAAAGTATACACGGCGAACGTTCACGGTAAGTTGAAAAGACAAGGCAAGTATGAAGGTTATACTTCAGATTACAAAAAGGCCATCGTTCAACTTAAGAAAGATAGCAAATCGATTGAATTCTTCGATTCGTTATCATAAAAGGAGGCAAACAAATGGCTATTAAAAGATATAAACCGACCTCTTCTGCAAGAAGATTTATGACGGTTAGTGCCTACGATGAAATCACGACGACTAAACCTGAAAAATCTCTTCTTGAAGATCAAAGAAAGAGTGGCGGTAGAAACTTCCAAGGTAAAATAACCGTTCGTCACATTGGTGGCGGTAACAGAAGAAAATATCGTATTATAGACTTCAAACGTGCTAAAGACGGTATTCCAGCAACTGTTAAAACCATTGAATACGATCCAAACCGTTCAGCTAACATCGCATTATTACAATATGCAGACGGCGCAAAGACTTATATCCTTGCTCCTGTTGGCTTAAAAGTAGGTGACAAACTTTTATCAGGTGAAACTGCGGATATCAAATCAGGTAACGCTTTAAAACTTAAAGATATTCCTGTTGGTACTATGGTTCACAACATTGAACTTCAACCTGGTAAAGGCGGACAACTTGCAAGAGCAGCAGGTATGAGCGCACAAATTATGGCTCGTGACGAAAAATACGTGACCATTAAAATGCCAAGTGGTGAAATGAGATACATTCTCGCTAACTGCAAAGCAACCATTGGTCAAGTTGGTAATTTAGAACACGAAATTATTAGAATTGGTAAAGCAGGTAAGACCAGATATTTGGGTATTCGTCCTACCGTACGTGGTGTTGTTATGAACCCATGTGATCACCCACACGGTGGTGGTGAAGGTAAATCTCCAATCGGTATGCCTGGTCCTGTAACTCCATGGGGTAAACCAGCTCTTGGTTACAAGACTAGAAAGCATAAGAAAGCTTCTAACAAACTTATCATTACAAGGATAAATTAAGGAGAACGGTATGAGCAGAAGTGTTAAGAAAGGTCCTTACGTAGAACCTAAACTCTTAAAGAGAATAGAAGAATTAAACGAAAAGAACGAAAAGAAAGTTCTTAAAACCTGGTCAAGAGCTTCCACCATATTTCCACAAATGGTAGGTCATACCATTGCGGTTTACGATGGAAAGAAGCACGTTCCCGTATACGTGACCGAAGATATGGTTGGTTGCAAACTCGGTGAATTTGCTCCAACTAGAACCTTTAAGGGACACGGTGGTGAAAAATCTACCGGTGGCAGATAGGAGGCTAAAGATGGCAAGAAATATCAGAGAAAAAACCGCTCGTATTGCGGAAAATAAAGATAGACGCCCAAAAGCAGTAGCAAAACATATAAGGATTTCTCCTTATAAAGTAAGAATCGTCCTCGATATTATTAGAGGTAAAGGTTATAAAGAAGCAGTTGCAATTTTGGAAAACACTCCAAAGTCTGCTTCCGAACCAATTAAAAAGGTTCTTATGTCTGCAGCTGCAAACGCAGAACACAACTTAGGAATGGTTAAAGACGACCTTTTTGTAGCAGCTTGCTACGCAGATCAAGGTCCTACTTTAAAAAGAGTTCAACCTGTTTCTAAAGGCAGAGCTTACAGAATTCTTAAGCGCACCAGCCACATAACAGTGGTTCTTGATGCAAGGGCATAGGAGGAAGCATAATGGGACAGAAAGTTAATCCGCACGGTTTAAGAGTCGGAATAATTAAAAACTGGGATACTCAATGGATTGCTGGCAAAAAAGATTTTGCCTTAAATCTTAAAGAAGACTACGATATAAGGGTTGCTTTAAAGAATAAATACGCACAAGCAGCTATTTCCAAAATCGTTATCGAACGTGCAGCACAAAGAGTTATAATAACAATATTTACCGCAAGACCTGGTGTTTTAATTGGTAAACAAGGTAGCGAAATAGAAATTATTAAAAAGACTGTTGCTAAAATTGCAAAAGGCAAGTAAATTGCTATTAACATTTCAGAAGTTAAAAAGCCTGATGCAGATGCACAACTCGTAGCAGAAGGAATTGCAACGCAAATTGAAAAGCGTGTTTCTTTCAGAAGAGCAATGAAACAAGCAATCTCAAGGTCAATGAGAAGTGGAATTAAAGGTGTTAAGGTTACCGTTAGCGGTAGACTTGATGGTGCTGAAATAGCACGTAGCGAAAGCTATCATGAAGGTTCTATTCCTCTTCAAACCTTAAGAGCAGATATCGATTATGGTTTTGCAGAAGCGCACACCACCTTTGGTATTATTGGTATTAAATGCTGGATATACAAAGGCGAAGTTATTGGCGCTCCTAAGAAAAAACCCGTTGAAGGAGGCGAAGCTTAATTATGTTAATGCCTAAACGTGTTAAAAGAAGAAGAGTGCACCGTGGTAGAATGACCGGTAAGTGCAACAAAGGCAATACAATAGCATACGGCGATTACGGTTTAGTAGCAACCGAACCAGGTTGGATTAAATCAAATCAAATTGAAGCAGCCCGTGTTGCTATGACAAGATTTATCAAACGTGGTGGTAAAGTATGGATAGACATATTCCCACACAAACCTGTAACAAAGAAACCTGCTGATAGCCGTATGGGTAGCGGTAAAGGTTCTGTAGAATTCTGGGTTGCTGTTGTTAAACCAGGTAGAGTTCTTTTCGAAATGTCTGGTGTATCAGAAGAAATAGCAAAAGAAGCAATGCGTCTCGCAGGTCACAAACTTCCTGTTAAAACGAAGTTTATGAAGAAAGAGACTGTAAAACAAGAAATTATTGAAGAAGGCGGTGAAGGTTAATGAAAACGAAAGAAATCCGCGAATTAACTATTGAAGAACTTAATGCTAAACTTAAGGAATTATCCGAAGAGTTATTCAACCTTCGTTTCCGCCATGCAATTGGCCAGCTTGAAAATTCCGCGTCTTTAAAAACTTGCAAAAAAGATATTGCAAAAGTAAAGACGATTCTCAAAGAAAAGGAAAGTCAAAAGGCGTAGGAGTGTGAAATATGGAAAGAAATCTTAGAAAAGAAAGAGTCGGCATAGTTGTTTCTGATAAAATGGACAAAACAGTTGTTGTATCTATCGAAGAAAGATATAAACACCCACTTTATAAGAAAACAGTTAAGAAAACTCACAAGTTTAAAGCACACGACGAAAACAATACTTGTGGCATAGGCGATAAAGTTTTAATCGCTGAAACCAGAAAACTCTCTAAAGACAAAAACTGGAGAGTAGTTGAAATCGTTGAAAAGGCTAAGTAAGGAGAACTGAAATGATACAAACGTTTACAAGATTAAAAACAGCGGATAATTCCGGTGCAAAAGAAATAATGTGTATTAAAGTTCTCGGCGGTTCTAAAAGAAGAACGGGCAACATCGGTGACGTTATAGTTGCAAGCGTAAAGACTGCTAACCCAGGTGGCGCAGTTAAAAAAGGCGACGTTGTAAGGGCAGTTATAGTTCGTTCAACTAGCGGTATCAGAAGAAACGATGGTACTTACGTTCGTTTTGATGAAAATGCTGCAGTTATTATAGATAACCAAAAACAACCGAAGGGAACCCGTATCTTTGGGCCAATAGCAAGAGAACTTCGCGACAAAGATTATATGCGTATAATCTCTCTCGCTCCAGAAGTTTTATAAGGAGAAAAGGTTATGAAAGTTAAAAAGAACGATACAGTTTTAGTTATAACCGGTAAAGATGCAGGCAAAACTGCAAAAGTTTTGGTTGCTAATCCAAAGGCAAACAAAGTAGTAGTAGACGGAATTAACGTTCAAAAGAAACATAAAAAGGCAAGAAGTGCAAACGAAGTTAGTGAAATCGTAAGCCAATCTGGTGCAATCGATGCATCTAACGTTATGGTAGTTTGCCCCGTATGCAACAAAGCAACCCGTGTTGCTTACAAAGTAGAAGGGGACAAAAAAGCACGTATTTGCAAAAAATGTGGCGCTAGTTTAGATGCTACTAAAGAAGCAAAAGAAGTTGCAAAAACTTCTAAGAAAAAGACCAAAAAAGCAGCTGCAGAAACTCCTGCAGAAGCTAAATAAGCGGAGGTAATGAAATGGCAAACAGAATTAAGGCTTATTACGATGAAACAGTAATACCTGCTCTTGTTAAAAAGTTCAATTACAAAAACAAGAATCAGGCTCCAAAGCTCGTAAAAATTACCATTAACTCCGGTTTAGGTGATGTTAAAGACAACTCAAAGAGCATTCAATTAGCTCAAGAAGAATTAAAACTTATCTCTGGTCAAAAGCCAATTTTAACACAGGCTAAAAAGTCTGTTGCAAACTTTAAAATCAGAGAAGGTATGAACGTAGGTATGAAGGTAACCTTAAGGGGAACCAGAATGTACGAATTCTTTGATAAGCTTATTTCTATCGCTCTTCCAAGAGTTCGTGACTTCCGTGGTGTTCCTACCAAGTCTTTTGACGGAAGAGGAAACTACAGTATGGGTATTAAAGAACATCTCATTTTCCCAGAAATTTCTTACGATCAAGTAGAAAAAATCAGGGGATTTGACGTTTCGTTCACAACTACCGCAAACACCGATGAAGAAGCAAGAGAATTGCTCGCACTTCTTGGCATGCCTTTTGCAAATAAGTAAGGATTAAGGAGAAAAATTATGGCTAAAAAAGCGATGATAAACAAGCAGCAAAGACCTGCTAAATTTTCTACAAGAGCCTATACCAGATGCAGTATCTGTGGTCGTCCACATGCAGTAATCCGTAAATACGGAATCTGCCGTATCTGCTTCAGAAACCTTGCTTACAAGGGACAAATCCCTGGCGTTAAAAAGGCAAGTTGGTAAAGGAGGATACAAAAATGACAGACGTTATAGCAGATATGCTTACTAGAATTAGAAACGGTCTTTCCGCTAAACATGAAAAAGTAGAAATTCCAGCTTCTAACACTAAAAAAGCAATTGCAGAAATTTTATTAAAAGAAGGCTATGTAAGCGCTGTAGACTTTGTTGAAGGCGTTCAAGGCACAATAGTTGTAACTCTTAAATACGATGGAAATCGTCCCGTTATTAGCGGTTTAAAAAGAGTAAGTAAACCTGGTCTTAGAATTTACGTAGGAACTGATGAAGTTCCAGAAGTTTTAGGTGGTCTTGGTATAGTAATTTTATCTACATCAAAGGGCATTATGACCGGTAAAGAAGCTAAAAAAGCTCATCAGGGCGGCGAAGTTCTCGCTTACGTATGGTAGGAGGTAATTAGGTATGTCAAGAATTGGTAATGCTTTAATTAATATCCCAGCAGGCGTAACAGTAGAAATTAAAGATGGCGTTTTAACTGTAAAAGGTCCAAAAGGCACCTTAACAAGAGAATATGACACCATTATCACCCCTGTAGTAGAAGGCAACGTTTTAAAATTTACGAGAGCTAACGATTTAGGCCCAACCAAAGCAAAACACGGCTTATATCGTGCACTTGCTTTCAATATGGTTAAAGGTGTAACTGAAGGTTATACTAAAAACCTTATTGTTAACGGTGTAGGTTGGAAAGTTAACAAACAAGGCAACAAACTCGTTATGAACGTAGGTTTTTCTCACCCAGTAGAATTCCTTGACGTAGAAGGAATTACTATTGAATGCCCATCAGTTACCGAAATATCTGTTAAAGGTATTGATAAGGAACTTGTTGGTAAAGTAGCTGCTAAAATTCGTAGCATAAGAGAACCAGAACCATATCACGGCTATGGTATCCGTTACAGCGACGAAGTTATCGAAAGAAAAGTAGGTAAAGCAGCCGGTGGTAAAGGCTAAAATTTAAAGTGCTTTTAGTGGATGCGGATTACCGCATCTGCTGAGTGCGTGAAAACGCGAAAAGTTATTAAATTAGGAGTAATAAAATGATTACAAAAATCAATAAAAACAAAGATAGACTCAAAAGACATAAAAGAGTCAGAGGAAAGGTTAAAGGAACTCCAGAAGCTCCAAGACTTTCCGTTTACAGAAGCTTAGACAATATCTATGCTCAAATAATTGACGACGTAGCAGGTAATACACTTGTTACAGCATCTACTCTCGATAAAGAAATTAAAGCTGAACTCGAGGGTAAAAACAAGAAGGAACAAGCATTTATGGTTGGTGAACTTCTTGCAAAAAAAGCAAAGTCGAAAAAGATTACCACTGTTGTATTTGACAGAGGCGGTTATCTTTACACCGGACGTGTTCAAAATTTAGCAGACGGTGCAAGAAAGGGCGGCTTAGAGTTTTAAGCCAGTAATTAAAGGAGAAATACTAATATGGCAAGAGAGCAAAGAGCACCCAGAAGAGCGGAAGAAAACGACGGTCTTATTAAAAAACTTATCGCCGTTAACCGCGTAACCAAAGTTGTTAAGGGTGGTAGAAACATGAGATTTTCTGCACTTGTTGTTATTGGCGACGGTGCAGGCAAAATAGGCTGTGCAATGGGTAAGGCTGCAGAAGTTCCAGAAGCAATTGATAAGGCAACTGCAAGAGCAAAGAAAAATATGTTCCCAGTTTCTTTATTAAACACCACAATCCCACACGAAGTATTAGGTAAATTTGGCAGAGGCTTTGTAAAAATGATGCCAGCTGCAGAAGGTACCGGTGTTATAGCAGGTGGTCCTGTTCGTGCGGTTATGGAAGCTGTTGGTATTAAAAACATCAGAACCAAATCTCACGGCACAAACAACCCAATTAACTGCGTAAAAGCAGCAATTGAAGGTTTAAGAATTTTAAGAACTGCAGAACAAGTTGCTGCTATCCGTGGCAAATCTGTAGAAGAAATCAACGGTTAGGAGGGAGAAAAAATGGCTAAAAAACAAGCTCAAATTAAAGTGACTCTCGTAAAGAGCACTATTGCAATTCTTCCCCAACACAAAAAGGTAGTAGAAGCATTAGGACTTAAAAAGATTCGTTCTTCTAACGTATTCGACGTTAACCCAGCAATTATGGGTATGATTGAAAAAGTTAGCTACCTTTTAAAAGTTGAAAACGTTTAATAAGGAGTAGACAAAATGAGAATAGATACTTTAAGCCCTGCAGAGGGCGCAGTTACAGCCAGAAAAAGATTAGGCAGAGGTATCGGTTCCGGTCTCGGCAAAACCAGTGGTAAGGGGCACAAAGGTCAATGGGCTCGTTCTGGTGGTGGTGTTCGTCCCGGATTTGAAGGCGGTCAAATGCCTTTAATCAGACGTGTTCCTAAACGTGGCTTTAATAATCACTTTAAAAAGGTATACAGCATAGTTAACCTTTCTACCTTAGAAGGCTTTGAAGCAGGTGCAATAGTAAATATTGACACATTAAACGAAAAAGGACTTATAAAGCTTGTAAAAGGTAGCGCTGGCTTAAAAGTTTTAGGCAACGGCGAACTTACTAAAGCAATAACCGTTCAAGCAGCTAAATTCTCTGCTTCTGCTAAAGAAGCTATTGAAAAAGCAGGCGGAAAGGTAGAACAAATCTAACAAAAATAAGGAGAGAGAAAAATGCTCCAAACAATAATCAATGCGTTCAAAATTAAAGAAATAAGAAAAAAGATTTTAATAACCTTACTTCTTATCTTCGTTTATAGATTAGGATGCTATATTCCAGTTCCAGGCGTTACAATGTTTGAAGGTATTCAAGAAACAAACTTCTTAAACATTATGAGCGCGGTATCAGGTGGTGCTTTAACTTATGGTACCTTCTTTGCAATGGGTATAGGACCTTACATGAACGCATCCCTTATTATTCAGTTATTATCTGTAGGTATTCCTGCACTTGAACGTTTGTCGAAACAAGGTGAAGAAGGTAAAAAGAGAATTAACACTTATACCCGTATTTTAACCCTTATTCTTGCAATAGTTCAAGCAGTTGGTATACTTTTGGTTTTTGGTAAAGACGGCGTTAATTTAAACGCAATCTTCGGAAGCGAAGGTTTTGCAAGAGTTGCAAGCTATATATTCTTAGTTATGGTTTATACAGCAGGTGCTGCTCTTACCATGTGGATTGGCGAACGTATTACCGAATACGGTGTATCTAATGGTATTTCAATGTTGATTTTTGCTGGTATTATTTCCAGTGCCGGCACATCTATAATCGGCTTGTTTACCAATTGGAATGATACTTCTGTTTGGGTTGTTATTGGTTTCGTTATTGCTGCAATTTTAATATTCGGCTCTATCGTAACAGTAGAATCTGCAGAACGTAAAATACCCGTTCAATATGCAAAACAAGTTAAAGGCAGAAAAATGTATGGTGGTCAATCTACCCACATTCCGATTAAAGTTAACGCTTCAGGCGTTATGCCTCTAATCTTTGCGTTCTCAATTCTTTCTTTCCCCGATATGATTATGAATTTATTCGGCGTATCGGATAACTGGTGGATTAGAAACGTTGGTACGGGTTCTTGGGTTTATATGGTATTATTGTGCGTGTTGATTTTATTCTTCTCGTACTTCTATAACCAAATTCAATTCAACCCTGACGACATCAGTAAGAGTATACAAGGCAACGGCGGTTTTATCCCCGGTACACGTCCTGGTAAACCTACTGCAGATTATTTAAGAAGAATTGCAGGAAGAATTACTCTATTCGGTGCAATCTTCCTAGCACTATTAGCATTAGTACCTTCGTTGGTATTCAAATCAATCGACACA
>JAGBSS010000219.1 GCA_017631725.1 Clostridia bacterium
CATTGCCCATAGTTTTTTAAATAAGGGAATGTTTTCTTTGTCTATTACCCATATACAACGGGAATACTCAACCCCTTTTTTGTTTAAAAGTTTAAGTTCTTTCTTGTACAGGCATTCGGGGAAGTCTTTTGCAACTTGTCTAAGAGTGCCAAAATTGCAATTGACTTCCGCCGCAAGGTCTTGAATAGTGATATACATTTACACTCCTATACCGTATTTGTTTTTAACGTTTTCAGATATTTCGCCGGATATTTGGCTTTTAATGCACGATTGCAAAGCAGAAGAGTGTGCAAGAAAAGACTTAACAACAAGTTCTAAGCCTTTATATAAGGCCGTTGCTTCGGTCATTTTCTTATTTAATTCTCTTGCTTCTTCACCAAAATTCTTATCAGCCATTAACTCAATTATCTTATTTTCAGGGCTTTTTTTAGATTGATGTATTCCTGCTTTGTAAATAAGAACTTGAAGTTGATTATAACAATGGCTGCTTTCTTTTCTTGCATCTAAGTACATTTTGGATGAATTTATTGCTTCTCTCGTTGTTTCGAGCAATTCTTCTGAAAAACTCATAAAATCAGGCTTTATTTCACCTCGTATTTTTTCCATTCTTTCAAGAAGTAACCGCCATTTTGATAAAGTCCGAGGGTTGCTCTTGCTCCGCAGTCAAGGCAAACAACTTCGTAGTATTCAAAATTTTTGCCGGCGTTTTCACCCTCTTTTGCTTGTACGTTTTTGTAATTAAGTGCGATATTATGTGAACCACATAATTTACATTTCTGTGCTTGTGTAAATGCTCCTGCATCCTTAATTAATTCCTTAAAATCTCTGCCGTCAAATTCTAATTCGGCATTTCCAATTTTAACTGTTAATTTCATTTTTTAACTCCTTTCCTAAAGTTAATTCTAACGGATAAACACTTGTAGGTGCTTTTTCGTTCGGACAAAGTCGTTTGTAGATTTCTAATACATTTTTAAATACTTCAAAATCTCTCTTAAAATCGACTTCCTCTACTTTTATACCAACATTGTTTAATTCTTTTGCAGTGCGTATGCTTGCACCAACGTGAACGATGCCGCATCTTTGTATTTTTGGCTCGTTCCTTAAATTCCAAGCGTGCCAATAAGATGCGACTTGCAAATAAGCCGTATCATGTATGGCATTGCCTGTTTTCCAATCCAAAAGCCAAATTTCCCCGTTGATTTTGCATATATAATCTGCTGTGCCTGCATAGCCAAGTTCTGCATCATAAACCGTTGTTTCTGTGCATATAGGCTCAATTTTTAATGCTTTATGCCAATTTACCCAATCATTTAATTTTTTCCATTCTTCTTTGGTAAAATTGCCAAGTTCAGCCGTTACGGTGTTGCCATTGATAAGGTTTTCAATTGCGTTGTGAAGTTTACTTCCGCTTTCTGCCGCTTCTCTTGCGATTACTTTGCTCTCATTGCCGGTATTCATCAGCCATTGATTAAAGCCGTAGCCTTTTGAAAGCGTTTTATCTAATATTGATGTAACACTTGGCAATATAATTCCATCGCCTATATCGTACCAGTGTTCGCTGAAATATGCGATTAGTTTGGCTTTTTTATCAATACTACATTTAATCATGATGCACCGCCTTTAGCCATTCTATTTGATGCCATTCGCATTCCCCAAAACATTTTTCAGTTTCGGGGTCAACTTCCTCACGGGTACAGGCTTTACAAGTTAAATACTTCGCAAATTGCTCTGTTGGAAGCCCTTTTATAAATTCTTCATTTGTCATTCTGCACCTCAATTATTTTGGGGGTCTGTTAAATTTAGTTGCCATAAATCGCAAAAATCAGCGTTTTCGCAATTTTCGCATTTTGTGTATTCGCCGTCTCTGTCTCTTTCGGGTTCGCAAGGTTCCCAGTAGGCATCAGCTTGTTTACTAAGCCAACTATCATAACTGCTCATTTTCTTGTTCCTCTTGTTCTTCTTGTTTTATTTTTTCTGCTATTTCTTTCTTCCATTCTTTGTATTCAGGTTGTTGTATTAACCACGCTAAATTTCTGTTCATTATGCCACCTCGCTTAGTATTTCTGCTGCTTTACCCGCTTGAATAACTGTTAAGCGTTTCCACGCTTCTGAACGGTCGGGAATTGAGTAAATTTCTTCAATTAATTCTTTGTAAGTAAGTTCGTAAATGTGGTACGGGAAGAATTTCTTAATATAGAATTCCCCGTGTTCGAGATAAATCTCGGTGTTTGCATCTTCATAGATAATCATCTGGCAACTCCGTTTCTAATCAAAGTAAGTTCGTACATTTCTTGCGGTGTAACTTTATCGACATCCGCAAACTGTGTCTGCACCAATTTGGCAATACAGACAATTGCGATAATCGCAATAATTAATATTTTTTTCATTGGAAAACTCCTCTGTTGTAACCAAAAAAAGGCTCGAAAGAGCCGTAAAGGAATGGTAGTATGAAAAAAGTAAGAAAAACGGGCGATAACGCCCGTGCAGAAATTATCATCTCGGGAGGAGAGACAAAAACTTAGAAAAAGTGGCGGGGGTTAGGTATAACACGAATAGTTTAATTTTATTTTCCGCCACAAGGAGGTTTGATAAAAAGGAAAAACGGGGCTGTTTACTGTACGTATGCAACAAAATTTACGGTTAGAATATGTCGAATGCCCCGTAGGTTGTTATTGAAAAATAAGACGATTTATTTTCTAATAACAACTTTTCCGTCTGCCTTTACACGCAGCAGATTGCTTTGAGAAGCCCACTTGATATAACTGGTGTAATGCGATTTATATCCCGCCTATTCGCAACTTGCGGCTGATTTGTCAATCTCGAGTTTTCTCTCTAAGTGGCATCTTGTTGCCAAAGTTTTCAAGGTACACGAATTAAGCCCTTAAAAGGACTTGTTTTTATTTTGTTTTTGTGTCATTATTGGTATTGAACCAAATGACTATTTTTTAATTTTTTTAGTAGGCTTGTTAAATGCCTCAATTCCCAATTCAACCATATACTTTATAGTTGAGGACGTTGTCCAACGGTGTTCCGTTGAGATTTTATTCAACCCCTCGATTATTTCGGGAGTAAGGCGAGCCGTTATTGGTTCTGACATTTTGATTTCCTTTTCAATGTTCAACTTGATTATGTAAACATAGTACACTTTATTTTAAAAATAGTCAAGCATTAATTTATTAAATACACTAAAAAAATGAGGAAAACCCGAAAAATGCAGTATAGCACGGTTATCAGCAATTTACAAAATTTAACAAATACACCACGAATTAAGCAAACAGAAATTGCTCAAATTTTAGGTGTAACTAAACAGGCTATTACAAATCGCATAACAAAAGGCATAGAGTTTTCCAATAATGAATTAATGTTATTAAGTAAACATTATAAAGTTGACTTAGTAAATTTAGACACCCAAAACAAAATAATTGCCGACATAATAAGAAACGGCGATATAGTAAAAATACCTTACTGGCAGGGTTTGCCTGATGAGTTAAAAATACCCGATTTTACTTGCGTAACTGCTGAAAGAAATGTTATAAAAAACCATTGGGGATTGAACCCTGAAAACCTTTGCATCGTGCCTATGGTCGGGGATGCAATGACAAACTATTGGTATCCGATACGCAGCGGCGATATACTTATCATAAATACGCAGATAGAGGATATCAGGGGCAACGGTGTATATTTTGGAACATCGCAAAATAATACCCGCTTTTGGATAAGAGAAATGCAAATACTTATGGATATGAGTATAGAATTTAAAAGTTTTTCACCGTCAGGTAATGTAAATAAGACGTATTCTGCACAACAATTAGAAGAAGTCGATTTTAAACTTATCGGTAAAGTTATTAAGAATGTAAGTTTTAGGTTGTAAAGGAGCGAAAAATGGAAAGTATAGTATTGATAATTATTGGTTGCGTGTTAATATATTTCTTACCTTCATGTATAGGGTGGTCGCGTTCTCATAATAACGGTACCGCTATTTTTATTTTGAATTTATTGCTAGGTTGGACAATTTTAGGGTGGGTCTGCGCTTTGATATGGTCGTTTACTAATAGCAATAAGCCCGAACAGGTTATTGCGCAGAAGCCGGTGCAACAAAACAGTCAATATTTTGAATTAGAAAAACTGGCAAGCCTTAAAGAAAAAGGAATCATAACCGAAGAAGAATTTGAGCAAAAGAAAAAACAAATTTTAGGTTTATAAGGAGTAAGTATGAAAAAATTATTGTTGTTTGTTGTTTTGTGCTTAGTGTCTAGTAGTGCTTATAGTGTGGACTGTGATGTCTTAAGGGACAAAATGATGTATGTAAAAGGAGAATACAAGGCTGCCAATTATAATAAACATGTACAAGTGGTCAATACATATTACGATAGTGGGTGTAAAAGCCCAACTCCACCGGACTATAAAGGACATCTAGGAGAGAAAATAGATAGAAATTGGGAATTAGGGAATGTTGCTTTTTTTACCGCCAACGATAGTCCTGAATATAGAGAAAAGTATTTGTTATTAGCATATAATTATTATAAAAGGTCTGAAACAGATAATGGGTTTGTGGCGGGAGATGTAGCCAAGCATTAGGATTTTATTATAAAAATAAAGGCTCTTATGATAATGCAATAATTTGGTTTGAAAGAGCCGTAGAAATGCTAGATTGGAATCAAAAAGAAACAACTTTTGTACATGCTAGTATAGGGGAATGTTGGGAACTTAAAGGAAATTACGGCAAAG
>JAGBSS010000220.1 GCA_017631725.1 Clostridia bacterium
GTACGTGTGTAGGAGCACATACGTCTGCAAGTTTGGTTATACCAAAGGTTGCAATTGTTGCATTTAATTTATAGGTTGCATCGTTTGTATAGATAGATATAACCTTTTCACCTGCATTTGCTTTTAATACACTTGCAGGAATTGTAACGGTGTTATCGTTTATCGTGCAATTATCTGCTACACTTGCTATACCAATTGATACACCTGTTATAGCGCCTTCTACTTCATATGTGAAGTCTTTATTAATTATTTCGCCATTGTCAGTGGTTTCAGATGCCCATGCAACAACATTGCCAAGTTCTATAACGTTTTCATCAGATGGATCATCAGGTTTAACTTCTGGAACTTCTTCTGCACCACCAATTAACTTAACAACTTTTGCAAATGCTGTATCTCCATCTACACCAGAAATTATATAGGTAGATGTAGAGTATGCAATGCTTGCAGGAATTACAACGTTTGCACCAATAGTAACTTGTGCTGTAATATCTTTACCGTCTTTAAGAACTTTGGTTACGTTTGCAAGTTCAATAGTTGCATCTTCACCTTCTTCTACGTTTACAGAAAGGTAATTGTCGCTATAATCGTATACGGTTGCGCCTGTAATATAAACAGTATTGCTATCTTGGTTAATGTCAACATTACCTGACATAATACCATTTTCAACTTCATCTATAAATACGATAGAGCCGTTGAAGTTGCCACCATCTGTTGTCCAGTTACCAACGCCTGCAAGAGAAACGTTTTGACCTGCAGCACCACGTAATACGAAGGTACAACCTGTCATACCATGCATCCAAGAGCCATAGAAAGTTGCCAACGCATTTGTTTTGCCTTCTGCAACGGTAATATCAAAGTAACAATTGCTAAATCTAGCAGACATATAGTAACCGAATAAACCATAACCGCCGGTTACTTCACCAATAAAGCCAACGTTAGAAATAGTTGAATAGCTACCATTGTCTTGTGCTAACGTGTCAAAGAATATAGAATTACCAACTTTAAAGTTTTTAAAGGAGTATCCTTTACCATCAAGTTGGATAACTGCACCTTTACCACCACCCCATAAAGAAGTTGAGTGTAAAATTTCTTGCCCACCAAAGTCTATATCGTTACCTAATACATAGTAACCACGATAGATAGGAGCATTAGTGTTGTAATCGTTACCGGTTGCACCACCAAGGCGTTGCATTTGGTTTAACGTATTTGCGTTACCAGCATTAATTTGGCTTGCATCGGTTATAACGAGTGTTGCCATAACACCGGTAAGTTTATAAAGTTTTGTTTCAGTTTCAATAACAGCTGTTAATGCATTAGAAGGACCAACATAGCCTTTTACAAGTGAATAAGGAATTGTAAGTTCTCCATCTGCATATGTAACGTCTGATAATGTTACGCCGATATCAACAGCAATGTCACCCTTTTTAAGAACAGTAATAGAAACAGGAGCTGAATCAATTTCTAACTTCCATGCTACACCTTCTTTTTTAGCAGTGTTAAGACCGTGAACACCAACGTCTAATTCTACAACTTCTAAATCTGGGCTTGGAAGTGTTCCAAATTCGCCAGAAGTGATTACTTTAATGAATTCTTCACCGAAGAATATGAAAGTATCTGTTGTAGCATATTTATCAGCAATAAGTGTCACAGAGTTTTCAGAAATGGTAAGAACATTAGAGTTATTTGTCACGTCTATACCATTCATAAGAACTTTTGTTACACCTGCAATATTAAATACTGCATTTTGAGTTGCTTCACCTGGATATTCTAAAATATTATCTGCTAATGCATATTTAGTTGCAAGTCTTTCATCACAGTCTTTACCCCATGGAGCATAGTACATTAATTGTAAGTCAGAGATAATAATTGTAGAAGAAGATGTTCTAAATGCACCAGAAGTACCACTGTTTGGATCTTGTTTAGCATTTAATGCATATTCACTTGTGCCTAAACCACGGCTTACAACAATACAATCTTTTAATTCTGCTTGAGCGGCTGATGGAGCAAATACACAACCTACCCCACCTAAATAGTCTGCAGAAGCAATATCAAGATAGCAGTTTACAAATTTAATACCATTGTACCAACCACTTAAACCATAATTACTGCTTTGGGTTAAGTTAATAAATCTAATGTTTTTAAATTGACCACCACCAACGGTATCCATGAGAGATTGACCATTACCGGCAGATGTAATGTTATACATTGCATAACCACGGCCATCTAAAACACCCTTAAAGCCAACGTTTGAATTATTAACCCATAAGTTGTCAGATTTACATTGTAAGGTTTTGCCACTAAAGTCTAAATCGCAAGTTAAAATTGCAGTAAGGCCAGAGCCCCATGCACCTTCTTGATAGCCTAATGCTTCTTGAATTGCACTTGCTTTAGTCGTGCTTCCAGATATAAAGTCAGAAGCCTTGGTAACTGCAAATGCTGCGGAAACGCCAATGTTATTAATATATTTTTTAGTTAACGTTTCAATTAAAAGGGTCTTGTTTTCGCCAGATAAACCTGAAGAAATAAGAGCAGAACCTAATATAGAAACTTTGTTAGTTGCAGAATCGAAAGTATAATCTACAATTTCAGTTCCGGTAAGGCCAAGGTCTGGAGTTACAACTATTCTTACAGGTTCGCCATCTAATTCAAGTTCGAAATAGTTGTCAATTAAAAGACCTGCGCTGTTAGTTTGTTTTGCAGCAAACCATTCTACCTTGTTTTCTTGTGATGGAAGTTTAAAGTCTGCAATAAAGTAT
Organism: Clostridia bacterium; assembly: GCA_017631725.1. GTDB lineage: Bacteria > Bacillota > Clostridia > Christensenellales > Borkfalkiaceae > UBA1259. Next base: position 2,757 of record JAGBSS010000220.1, read on the forward strand.
CTATCAAACTTATCCATTTCAAAGGTAAATTTGCCACGGTGAGCACTTATAAATGCCGCGCTAAAGGTAACAGAATATTTATCAATGGTTACACCCGTTTCACTAGAAACGTCAACCCCATTATAAATAATCTTTTTAACACCAGCAACTTCTAATACTAAATCGCTTTCTACACTTGCTTCTTGTGTAAAGGTTAAACCTAAAACTTCGCAAGATGCCTTTAATTCTTCACCAACTAAAGTTAAAGCATCGGTATAGAATACAGAACCAGAAGTTTCGTTCATTAAACCATCAGTGCTGAAAGATGCGTTACCTTGAGATACAACTGTACAGTTGGTAAATGCTTTAGGGCCTGCTGGGTTATGACCTAAAATTACATCTGTTGTGTCTGCATTAGACTTAATAAATAAGTTATCGTAAGAACCATAGAAATACCAGCCAAATAAGCCACCTTGGTATGTACTAAAGTCTACAATGTTAAGGTTACGGATAACAGCATCTTTATGCATACCGCCAAAGAGTGCGTTTTGACCATTTAACTTAAAGTTAGAAATGGTGTAGCCTTGACCATCTAAAGTGCCGGCAAAACCTGTGCCTGCATCCCAGTTAGATTGTGCGTGAACAATAGAAATACCACCACAATCGATATCTGCACCTAATGCGAAATAACCGAAAATGTTGTTTGTAGATGTATCACCCTTATTAATATACGCATTATCGTAAGTGGTTGCGCCACCTGCAATTGCATATTGTGGAAGAATAGAACCAGAACCTGTGTGAATTTGACTTACGTCTGTAATTAAACAGGTTACAACGTCTAACGTATAGTGATAATCTGCAACGTCGGTTGAGATAGATGCGGTCTTATTTTTACCATATAATTTGCTTACCGTTTTATAAGCGATAGATGCCTTGCCATCTTTGAAAGATAACGCATCTTGATCAACTTTAACACCAGCAAAGGTAGCAGAAATAACTTTTGTACCTTCTACATCTTGTGTAAATGGAATTTCGCTTGCATCTGCAGTGTTTAAGCCGTATGCACCAATTTCTTTATTAACACCGATAGGTGCTACTGCGAAAACAACAGAACCGGTAATTTCGGTACCATCGTTAAGCGTTAATTTAGCGTTAACGATAGCATCACCCCTACCTTTTGCCGTAACAACTGCATTGTTGTCGCTTTGAGCAACACTAATAATGTCGGTTGATGCGGTTTCGTAGGTTATGCTTGCAACGTTTGCAAAGTCTACAGCAACGCTATCTTTGTAAACGCCTGTTGGTTGTAAAGTGAATTGTGTTTCTTCTGCTGTACCCCTTGTAATAAGGCCAACTTTAGCAGCGTTAAACTCAACGTAAGTAAGGCTTTTAACGTTTACGTTAATTTCTTTAAATATAATTTCGCCTTCGTATTCAAATTCGCATCCAATAACTGTATTACCAGCTTTTTTAGCTAAAATTTTACCATTTGAGTATTCTGCAATAGAAGAATCTAAAGAATACCAAGTTAAAGAAGCTCCTAAATCAATTCCGTTTGCTTTTGCTGCTGCAGAGATGTCGTAAGAAGAACCTACAACAACGTCTATATCAGAAAGAGAAGTAGAGAAACTAATAGAAGGATAGTAATTGCTATCTACAACTTTAATATCACAAGAAATTGCGTTTTCACCAATTGTAGCGGTAATTTTAGCTGTACCCTTGTTTAAGGCAACAATTTCTGCAACGAAAAAGCCGTTTTCATCTATAAAATAACTAGAAACTTTTGCTACATTTGCATCTGAAGAGGACCAAACGATGTCTCCAGATATGCTTGTAGAAACTGCTAATTGAAATTTGTCATATCTACCAATTTTGCGGGTTGAGTCACTAATTTGCATGTTGGTGGAAACAGTAGGTTTATCATTATCACTTGGTTTGTTGTTTCCGCCACGAGCGCAACCTGCAAGAGTTGAGGTGGTAGCGACAATAAGAGATGCGACAAGCGCAAAAATTTTACTTTTTTTACTCATATCGTTTACTCCTTATATTAACCTAAAATGTCAGCGAGAGCACCGCCACTTTCACCAGTTGAACCATAGAGACCTAATCTAGCACAGTTTGCAAGAATTTCTGCTTTAAATGCTGCTAAATCTACTTCGTTCATAGAAGAAGGTTGGAAGTGAACAAGGTTGATTGCTGGGCTAACTTGTTCGTGAAGAAGATTATCTTTATACATATTGTAAAGATTTACATCAGAATACTTAACAATTTCTATAGCTGCAAATGCCCTATCAAAGTAAGCAAGCCATTGTTTTAAGATACCTTCGTTCCAAACTTCTGGGCTTGAATAGTTACCTTGCATTTCTGGAGAACCTGCTGCGTCATATTTTTCATAAATATAAGCGAAATAGAACTTATAATCGTCGTAATATTCGCGCATAATATCTGCTGCTGGGCCATAAACACCTGTAAAGAAATCATCTAAAATCTTTTCATAACTATAGTAGCAGTCCCAACCAAGTTTTGATTGCATGTAAAGTTTTAACCATGACCAGTCAGAAGTGTTACATGTGAATTGACCTTGGTTCATGTAATATTCAACGTTACATTCGTTAACTAAATATTGGAAAGTGCTTTGCATACCGGTCATACTATCTACAGGAATTGTGTAGTCAGCAAAGTGGCAGGTATAGAACCAGAGATAGAACTTGCTTGTAGAAGGTTTCCAAGATTCTATAATGTCGTATGCCAAAGTGTTTTCTTTAGAGTTGTTAAATGGAACGTAGAAGTTTGCTTGGTGATATGGAGCATACCAAATTGCAACGTTTTCATGTAAAACCATATCGCTTTGAGCAACGTATTTACCAGTGCTATCTTTAGCATTTGGAGATTGAACGGTGCCGTGGTAAGCGAATATTAAGATGGTAAGTTGCTTTTCTGGGAAGTTTTCTTTGTACCAAGGAGCAACTATAGCTGCTACGTCATTAATAAATTTAATTTGTGTAGCAGAGTTAGAACCGTTGTGAGCTGCGATATATGCTCTACAAGTTGAACAGTTACACCATAAGGTATTATCGTTATGGGTAAATGAAATTGCTTCTAAGTGAGATGCGGCAACAGTCTTTTTCATTTCTTCTGCAACGTGGTTAACTAATGCTTGATATTCAGTTTGATTACCACCAGTTAAGTAGCAGAGTTGTTCACAGTTAGGAGCATACCATAATGGGTGTGCTTCTTGATAAACTTCTGGACGGCAAACGAAGAATGAGTTGTGACAGTTACCTGCACCTTGACCACCAAATGACATGATTGTTTCAGAGTTAGAAACTAAACCTAATTTTTTGGTGTTAACAGGGTTGTTAACACTTTCGCCGTATAAAGTAACGTTAAACTTAATATCAGGAACTTCGGTTATATCCATAGAAAGGAAAGGAAGGTCTTTATCTTCCATATCTCTAATGGTGTATTGATCAATACCAAAATAATCGTAGCCTAATGCTAAATTTAAGAATTTATAAACGCCGTTTAAAACGCCTTCGCCTTTATGACCAACTATAAATAAGCAGTCACCTTTTGTTTTAACGTAGAAACCTCTACCCTTTAAGATATTGGTATCTAAATTAAAGCCTGCGCTTGTATAAATAGCATTTTTTCTGCCTAAAACAATGTATTTAGCGCCATCGCTATAGGTAAGACCGGTATCAGAAACTGTTGCAAGTCTTACACCGGTTGATTCTTCGA
>JAGBSS010000221.1 GCA_017631725.1 Clostridia bacterium
TTAACATACGCAACAATTAAATGTACTGGTCTTCCTGTAAACCAAGTTATTGGTACCGGCACACTTTTAGATTCTAACAGATTAACCGAAGCAGTTGCTTCTTACTGCAAAGTAGATGCTTATGCTGTTAACTCTTACGTTTTAGGTGAACACGGCGATGCTTGTATGGTTCCTTGGAGCCTTTGCACCATCGGTGGTATGCCTGTAGAAAACTACTGCAAAGACGTTATGGGTGTTAACGCAGAAGAACTTGAAAAAGAATTTGCAGACATTTATGAAGGTATGGTTAAATCTGGTTCTAAAGTTATTGCAGCAAAAGGCGCAACATTCTACGCAATTGCAGCATCAACTTGCAAACTTGTAAAAGCAATATTCTCTAATACCGATACTTTATTACCATTATCTACCGTTTTAAACGGCGAATACGGTGCAAACGATATTTGTATGGGTGTTCCTTGCATAGTTAATGCATCTGGCTTTAAAAAGATTGTAAACCTTGCTCTTACCGATAAGGAAAAGGCTCTTTTACAAGAAAAGGTAGATTCTTTAACTGCTACGTTTAGAACACTTGGCATGGAAAAGAAATAATAAAGTAAAAGGGAGTAGTTGGCGCAAATTAACTTTTGCGTGCGGTTGTCGTCAAGTCGGCTTTGCCCGGCAACCGAAAACTTTTGTTTCAGCAAGACTTTTACCGCTTTAATGCGGTAGAAGTCTTTTTTTTAGGAGTTGTATGAAGTATTTTATTATTGCATTATTTGCTATAACTTTTGCGCTTATTATTGCAATGCCAAAGCGTAAAACTTTAACCACCGGCATAACTGCATTAGTTGCCGTTGTCGCTTGTTTAATTTCTGGGGTGACAAACTTTAAAGAGTTAGTGTATTCTATAGATTTTAACGTTGTCCTAATGCTTACGGGCATTATGGTGACCGTGTATTTATTTACCGATTCGCTAATGCCAAATAAAATAGCGGACAAACTCATTTCCAAAATGCCAAATTCTTTGTCTGCAATAATTTTATTGGTTGCGTTAAGCGGTATTGTTTCCGCCCTTATAGATAACGTTGCAACTGTTTTAATGCTTGCGCCAATTGGTTTAGCAGTTTCTAAAAAAATAAACGTTTCACCAATACCCGTTATTATCGGTATTGCAGTTTCATCTAACTTGCAAGGTGCTGCAACTTTAGTTGGTGATACAACCTCTGTTATGCTTGGCTCTTTTGCCGATATGAGTTTTTTAGAGTTCTTTATTTTAGACGGAAAACTTTCTATATTTTGGGCAGTAGAACTTGGCGCACTTTTAACTATTCCTGTTATAGCAATTATTTTTAGAAAAGAAAACAAAAAACTTTCTTTACAATTAGAAAACGTTAAAACTAAAAGTCTTTACCCATCTGTTTTGCTTATAGTAAACATTGCACTTTTAGTTTCGGCATCTTTTATTCCGTATAAACTTGTTGTTTTCGGACAAGACATAACAAACGGCTTTATATGTGCAGTTATTGCAATTATTGGTTTAATAATTTTTATACTTAAAAAATCGGGCAAACCACTTACGGCACTTAAAAACGCAATAGACTATCAAACGGTATTGTTTTTAGTATTCTTGTTTATTTTAGTTGGCACGGTAGAGCAAGTTGGGGTTATTAAAGATATAAGCAATTTCTTTGCAAGTCTTGGCAATAAGAGTGTGTTCTTGTTATATACAGTTATAGTATTTGGTTCGGTAATAATTTCTGCGTTTATAGATAATATCCCATACGTTGCAACAATGCTACCCGTAATAAGTACTTTGGCGGCGTCTATGCCAACCGTTTCGCCATATTTACTTTACTTTGGGCTTTTATGCGGTGCAACTTTAGGTGGGAATATAACCCCTGTTGGCGCATCTGCAAACGTTGTTGGTATTGGTGTTTTAAATAAAGAAGGCTACACGGTTAGAAATAAAGACTTTTTCAAAATTGGTTTGCCGTTTACCTTGGTTGCGGTGCTTTCAGCATATCTTTTAGTGTGGATTATTTGGGCGTAAAAAGGGATAAACTTTAAAAAGGTTGTAAAAAATACTTGACACTAAATTTTTTTGGTGTTAGAATTGTGGCATAATAAATGTAAAAGCTACGACGAAGACGGAGTCTGTTAGGCGTTTTAAAGAGAGTCGGGGGTGGTGGAATCCCGATAAAAAGAGACAGAAGATCCCATCACTTCCGAGCTGGAAATCTGAAAGTGCAAACAAGTAGGCTTTTCCCGTGATTGCTGCGTTAATGTATAGGAGTTGATAGACTCTGAAGGTGGTAGAATTTCTACAATTTGAGTGGTACCGCGAGTATAGTAAACATACCCGTCTCAAAGTTGAAAACTTGAGGCGGGTTTTTTATTGGTTATAAACGGCGCTAAAACTCGTTTACTGCCAAAAGCAAAAAACTTCGATGACCAAAAAGGTCAAACAAATTTATTTTGAAAAAGGCAAAAAGCCAAAATTATAAAAAATTTTTTTAAAGGAGGTTAATAACCATGAACACATTCAACACTTTAAGTCAGTTATCGGAGATTGCAACACGAATTAAGGAGTTGCGTGAAATTATTGGTCTCTCCGTAAAAGAAATGGCTGAAAAAACCGACGTAGATGAAAAAACTTATCTATCTTACGAAAGTGGTACGGTAGATATTCCGTTTTCGTTTATTCACAAATGCGCACTAGCATTTAAAGTAGAAATGTCTGATCTTTTAGAAGGCAGTTCTGCTAAACTTTCAACTTACACGGTGACAAGAAAGGGCAAGGGGCAAGAAACTGCTAAAGAAGACGGCATTGATATTGCTAACTTAGCACCTAAATTTAAAGATAAACTTGCAGAACCATATTACGTTAAATACGAATATTCTAAAAGCCAACAAAACAAACCAATTCATTTAACTACTCATAGCGGGCAGGAATTCGACCTTGTTTTAAGTGGTAAATTAAAAGTTCAAGTTGGCGATCACGTAGAAGTTTTAGAAGAAGGGGATAGCATTTATTATAATTCTTCCGTTCCACATGGTATGATAGCAGTAGATGGTAAAGACTGTGTGTTCTGTGCTGTCGTTATGTCTGGCGACAATTCTAACGAAACGGTTGTTAGAAAAAGCGTTATGGCGGCAAAGAAAAGCGAAAGTTTAGTGTGCGAAAGGTTTTTAAACGTTAAAGAAACCCCTGATGGAAGATTAGAAAGCATAGATTTTAAAAATACCGACACCTTTAACTTTGGTTTTGATATAGTAGACGGCATTGCAGAACGATATCCTGATAAACTTGCAATGTTGCATCTTGATAAGAATAAAAATGAACGCCGTTTTACATTTAAAGATATTAAACGTGCATCTAACCAAGTGGCAAACTATTTCACCTCACTTGGAATTAAACGTGGCGACAAGGTTATGCTTGTTTTAAAACGCCATTATCAATTCTGGTTTTGTATGGTTGCTCTTCATAAACTTGGTGCTGTTGCAATTCCTGCGACCAATCAATTAAAAGAACACGACTTTGAGTATAGATATAATTCTGCAGGGGTAAAGGCTATAGTTTGCACGGCAGATGGGGACACCTATCAATATGCGGAAAGTGCGGCTAAAAAATGCCCACAAGTAGAAAAATTGATAATGGTTGGCGGTGCTAAAGAAGGTTGGTTAGACTTTGATAAGGAATACGGACTTTTCTCTGAAAAATACGACCGCCCAGAAGACTGCTCTTCTGGAGATGACCTTGCGCTTATGTTCTTTACTTCGGGAACAACGGGCAATCCAAAAATGGCTGCACATAAACACACCTATGCTTTAGGACATTACGTAACTGCTAAATATTGGCATTGTTGCGAGCGTGATGGTTTACACCTTACCATATCGGACACCGGTTGGGGTAAATCGCTTTGGGGTAAGTTATACGGACAATGGCTTTGCGAAGGCGCAGTTTTTGTTTACGACTTTGACAAGTTCGATGAAAACGACTTGTTGCCAATGTTTGCAAACTATGGCATAACAACGTTCTGTGCTCCACCAACAATGTTACGTATGCTCATTCGTGGTGACCTTTCTAAATTTGACCTATCTTCTATACATCATATGACAACGGCAGGCGAAGCGCTTAACCCAGAAGTATTTAATCAATTTAAGGCTGCAACCGGTTTGGAAATTATGGAAGGCTTTGGTCAAACGGAAACCACTTTGGCTATTGCTAATCTTTGCGGAACTACACCAAAAATAGGTGCAATGGGTAAAGCAAATCCACAATACGACGTAGACGTTGTAGATGCAGAGGGAAAATCTCTTCCTGCAGGTGAAGTTGGTGAAATAGTAATTCACACAGACAAAAAAGTTCCTTGTGGCTTGTTTAGGGAATATTATCGCGACCAAGAAAAGACCAACGATGCTTGGCACGATGGTTTATATCACACGGGCGATACCGCATGGAGAGATGAAGACGGATATTTCTGGTACGTTGGCAGGGTTGATGACGTTATTAAGTCTTCTGGCTACAGAATTGGGCCTTTTGAAATTGAATCGGTTATAATGGAACTTCCTTACGTTTTAGAGTGTGGTGTTTCTGCCGTTCCAGATGAAGTTAGGGGACAAGTTGTTAAAGCGAGCATAGTTTTAACCAAGGGTACAGAGCCAACGGAAGAATTGAAGAAAGAAATTCAAAAATACGTTAAAGACCATACTGCACCATACAAATACCCAAGGGTGGTTGTATTCCGTGATGAATTGCCAAAAACCATAAGCGGTAAAATTCAAAGAAATAAACTTTAATATAAAAAAACTTTTGTTACCAATATGCCTAATAATATAGGCGCATTTTTTAGGCTTGCAAATGTTTTTCCGAACTTGGTATTAATACAACAAAGGTAAGTTATAATAAGGCGTTTAATCAGAACGGAGTTTTGGTTTTAACTGACGTTACCGAAGCGATAGTAAAAATAAAATTATAAAAAAAGGCTTTGCAAATGTTTGCAAAGCCTTTAAAATTTAAATTTTTTAGTTTAATTCTACACCTGTTGGGGAGAACATAAACACGTTTTTTTGCATTTCGTATATTCCGCCGTTAAGTGCGTAAATTGCACCTGATAGCATATCTAAAACCCTTATGGCCGTTTCTGTTTTAAGTTCGGTTAAGTGAACTACTGCAGTTTTACCAAGTTTAATAGAATCTATAATTAAAGCAACGTCTTCATAACTTTTAACTGCAAAAACGGCAACGGGACCCTTTTTAGATTCTTCTTTTTGTTCAGTAAAAGTTTCTTTAAAACTATTTCTCGTTGTACTTTCGTTTTGTTTTGGATTTTTTCCGAATAAATCGAATACTCCCATAATTTTTCTCCTTAAACCCTTTCCCCAAAAAGTGCACTTCCGGGGCGAATTGTATTACTGCCGTTTTGTATGGCTATTTTATAATCTTTACTCATTCCAACGGACAAATATTCAAAGTTTTTGCCTTGTTCGTTAAAATAATCGTAAATGGAACGCATTTTTTTGCATAGGCTTGCCAAATAATTTTGGTCTTCACTTTTAGGAAGCATTGCCATAAGCCCTTTTACTTTAATGCCTTTTAGATTAAATATAGGTAAAATTTCCTGCTTTACGTTGTCAACGGAAAAACCGCTTTTACTTAACTCGCCACCCACGTTAATTTCAATTAAAATATTTTGAACTACGTTAAGTTTTAAAGCACGCTTGTTTATTTCTTCTGCTAAATTTATACTATCTACAGATTGAATTAAACTTACCTTTCCAACTAAATATTTAACCTTGTTTGTTTGCAAATGCCCAATAAATTGTTGCTCTGCACCAACTATATCAGAGGTTTTAAGCAAAAATTCTTGCACTCTGTTTTCTGCAACGGCGCTTATTCCTAATTTTATAGCCTTATTTATAGTTTCAACGGGCACGGTTTTAGTTGCGGCAACAACGTTAATTTTCTCGCCGTAATTATTGCCCTTTTCTATTTCTTTTAAAAGACTTAAAACTCTTTCTTCTACCATTTTAGCCTTTAATTAAATTATCCATATTATATATGCCGGCATTTTTACCACATATATAAATTGCTGCGTTTACCGCACCTATGGCAAAAACGCCACGGTCGGTTGCTTGATGGGTAAAGGTAAGAGTTTCATTTTCGCCTGCAAAAACAACTTGATGCTCGCCAACTATGTTGCCACCACGAATTGCGTGTATACCAACTTCGTTTTTATCCCTTGCACCAACAATACCTTCTCTGCCGTAAACGTAATATTTTTCTGGCAACTCCGATTTAACAGCATCTGCAAGCATTAAAGCAGTTCCGCTGGGGGAATCTACTTTTTTATTGTGATGTTTTTCTATAATTTCAATATCAAATCCGTAAAGAGATTTAGCAACGTGTTTTACGGCACTGATTAAAACGTTTACGCCAAGCGACATATTAAAAGAACGGAAAATGGCAATTTTACTAGATGCCTTTTCAATTTTTTCTAAATCGCTTTCTGTATAGCCCGTTGTGCATAAAACTGCGTTAACGTTGTTTTCTAAACAGAAATTTAAAAGATTATCTAAATTTTTAGGTGAAGAAAAATCTATAACAACGTCTATTTTTTCACTTACGTTATTAAAACTATCGTAAATTTTAAAGTTGTCATTAGAAAAATCTTGTTTAATATCAACACCAGCAATGGGGGAGAGTGAAGAGTTAATTGCCGCTTCGTATACCTTTTTGCCCATTTTGCCAAGTGCGCCACTTATAAGAAGGTTTGCCATTTTTACTCCTTTACGTTAAAACCAAATTCTTTTAAAATAGGAATCATTTGGCTAACGTGTTCAGGTTCTAATTCTGTTAAAGGTGCTCTAACAATACCACTATCTAAACCAATTAATTGCATTGCCTTTTTAACAGGGATTGGGTTAACTTCTGTAAAGCAAGCATCAATTAAAGGTAAAAGCCTTTCTTGAAGTTCGTATGCTTCTTTATTTCTGCCCGTGTAATAATATCTTGCAACGTCGCCAATTTCCCTTGGAGCAATGTTACTTGCAACGGAAATTAAACCCATAGAACCAATACTCATCATTGCAAGGTTAAGGTTGTCGTCACCTGAATAAAGGGCGGTTTTGCCACGAATAAGCCTTGCCGTTTCACAAATTTGTTCCATATTACCGCACGCTTCTTTAATGCCACCAATGTTTTTATGCTCTGCAATTTCCGCCATAGTTGTTGGAAGAATATTAACACCCGTTCTTGCAGGGACGTTATAGCATAAAATTGGAATATCTACGTTATCGCAAATTTCGTTGTAGTATTTAATTAAACCCTTTTGAGTGCATTTGTTATAATATGGGGTAACAATTAAAAGCCCGTCTGCGCCAACGCTTTGTGCAAATTGGCTTTTTTCAATGGCTTTTTTAGTGCAGTTAGAACCAGAGCCTAAAATAAATTTAACTCTGCCTGCAATAGCATCGTAAGCGAATTTTGCAATTTTGTCGTATTCTGCATCGGTAATGGTTGGGGCTTCACCCGTTGTACCTAAAATGCAAAGTGCATCTATTCCGTTAGAAATTTGATATTCTATTTGTTTAGCAAGAGCATCGTAATCTATCCCGTCTTGAGTAAATGGGGTTATTGCTGCCGTACAAGTGCCTTTAAAAATGGTTTTGTTCATAATATTACCTTTAAAATTTTTTTAGTTAAGTTGGTCTTTTACTGCACCCATTTCAATTGCTTTTTGAGCAATTTGAACTGCGTTTAATGCTGCACCTTTTCTAATGTTATCTGCAACACACCAAAGGTTTACACCAGATTCTACAGTAAAGTCTTGCCTAATTCTGCCAACGAAAACAGGGTCGTTGTTTTCTGCTGTTATAGCCATTGGGTAAAGGTTGTTTTTGCCGTCGTCTTGAATAACAACACCTTCAGCCGAACCTAAAACTTCTTTAACTTGTTCTACCGTTGCAGGTTTAACAAATTCGATATTAATAGATTCGCTATGGCCGTGGAAAACAGGAACTCTTACACAAGTTGCCGTAACCTTTATATCTTGGTCGTTTAAAATCTTTTTAGTTTCGAAAATCATTTTGTCTTCTTCTTTAGTGTAGCCGTTATCTAAAAAGACGTCTATATGAGGGATACAATTGCCAAAAATTGGGTGTGGGAATTTTTTAGGGGCAGCGCCAAGTGCGCCGTTCTTTAAATCGTCATATCCTTTTACGCCTGCGCCGGAAACTGCTTGATAGGTAGAGTAAATTACCCTTTTAATTCCAAACGCTTTTTGTAAAGGTTTTAAAACTACCATTGCTTGAATTGTAGAGCAGTTTGGATTTGCAATTATATTTTTGTGCCAAGCGATATCTTCTGCGTTAACTTCTGGAACTACAAGTGGAACGTTTACATCTCTTCTCCAAGCGTTAGAGTTATCTATAACCAACGTGCCTTGTTTTGCAAAAAGTGGTGCGTATTCTTTACTGATATCGCCACCTGCAGAAAATAAAGCAATATCTACGTTGTATTTTTTTACGTTTTCAGGGTTAAGTTCTATAACAACGTGTGGTTTGCCCATAAAATCTATAACTGAACCTGCAGATTTTGCAGATGCAAAAAGATAATAGTTTTCAACGGGAAGTTGCCTTTCTGTAAGTACTTGTAAAAACTTTCTGCCTACCATACCGGTAGCGCCCACTACTGCAACGTTGTATTTTTTCATTGTTTTGCTCCTTGCGAATATTATTTTATATTAATATTATACTAATTATTATATAAAAGTAAAGTTTTTTTGTTTAATTGGCGAAAAATGTTTGTGAAATATTGTTTTTAGGTGTATTATTATATTGAAAAACTTTGCGTTTAAGCAAAAATTTTTGTTTGGAGAATATAATGGCAAAGAAAAAGGGTTTTATTGAAAGACTTTTAATAGGCACCGAAAAATCAGAAGATTTTGCAAGGGCATCACTTCCATCTAACAGGTGGGAACTTTTTTGGGATATTTTTAAAGGCAGATTTGGTAAATTGTTTAAAATAAACATTTTAACGTTCTTGTTTTTTATTCCATTAATTTTGCTTTTATTTTTACGCTCTTCTATGATTGCAGGATTTAACACACAAGTTCCATACGGGCAGGCAATAGGGCTTGGATATCAAGCACTTGGCACTTTAGTTGGCGCGGCAGAAGGTATAACTTTATCTGCAAACACATATTCGTTATTGTTTTTACCAATTGTTTTTGTAGTTGCAAGTTTAGGTATATCAGGTGCAGTTTACGTTATTAGAAATTTAGTTTGGTCAGAAGGTATTTTCGTTGCAAACGATTTCTGGCACGGAATTAAAGCAAATGCAAAACAAATTATAGTTTCTGCGTTATTCTATTCGGTTGCAATTTACACTTCTATTTTGCTTTTATCTTTTGCATCTAACCTTGAAGCAACAAATAAAGCAAGTAAAGCAGTCACCGTTATAATGCAAATTGCAAGCTATTTAATTATGGTTTTATCAACCATAGTTTTTGCGCATATGATAACTATGATAACCACTTATAACGTTACACTTTTCCAAGCATTTAAAAATGCGTGGGTGTTTGTTATATCTTTCCCTGTAAACAACGCAGCAATGCTTTTAGCTGCTTGTATTCCACTTTTATTGCTTTTAACTTCCGGCTTGTTTAAGGTTATAGGTATATTGCTTGTTGCAATTTTTGCCATTGCCTTTTTCTTGCTTGTTTGGACAATATATTGTCAATGGATTTACGATACTTATATTAACGACAAAATCCCCGGCGTAAAGAAAAACCGTGGTATTTATGCAAAAGTTAAGAAAGGCGAATATGAAGAAGCCATAAGAAAACATAGAGAGCAAATGGCACTTTTAGGTCCTTCTATGCTTGGGGCAAGACCTGTTAAGCCAATAACTGATGAAGAGTTAAAGATAGAAGAATTACCTTCTATGTTCTCAAGAAAAGATATCGAAAAACTTAACGAAAGCAAAAAGGCCTTATACGAGGATAACGAAAGATACGTAGAAGAACACAAAAACGATCCTAAATTTTTAGCAATTCAAAAACTCCGTGCAGAAGATACTGAAAAGCAAGAGAGAGAAAAGAGAATTGCAAAGGCAAAAGCAGAGCTTAAAAAACGTAGAAAATAAAATAAAAACACCGCTTTGGTTGCGGTGTTTTAAACTAAAAGAAATTGACTAATCAAAATATAGAGGCACAGAAATGAACGAGGGTTTAGTAAATTTTTTATTTCATTTTGCAATAATACTTTTTAGTACTAAAATGCTTGGCATTTTAATGAGAAAACTTGGTTTACCACAAGTTTTAGGCTTTATAATTGCTGGTGTTTTAATTGGTCCTGCAATTTGGGGACTTTTCACCAACATTGGCGATAAGGCGTTATTCCCAATTTTAGAAAGCGATTATTTAGGCGCATTTGCAGAAATTGGCGTTGTATTCGTTATGTTTACTGCCGGTCTTGAAACAAATATTTCAGATATTAAAAAGACTGGGGTAGTATCTTTTGCAATAGCAGGGCTTGGCGTTTTAGTGCCATTAGGTCTTGGCATTGGCGTTGGTGCGATATTCCTTCCATCTTCAGGCTTTTTTACTTGGCTATTTATCGGCGTTATTATGACGGCTACGAGCGTAGGCATAACGGTAGAAGTTATGCGTGAACTTGGCAAGTTAAATACTAAAGTTGGAACGATAGTTCTTTCCGCCGCCATTATAGACGACGTTTTGGGTATTATCATATTGTCGGTTGCACTTTCGCTTTCCGGTGGTGGTCTTCACTCTGCTGTTATAGATTTTGTTAACCCATCTGGAAACATTGCAGTTTCAATTATTTGGATTTTATGTTTCTTTGTCTTTGCTATCGGCGCAGGGTTTGGTTTTTCTAAGTTATTTAAATACATTGAGAAAAAATCTCCACACACGAGAAGAATTCCTATTTTATCCATTGCACTTTGTGCTTTATATGCTTTTATTGCAGAAAAAGTATTTGGCGTTGCGGATATTACGGGCGCATACATAGCAGGTTTAGTGCTTTCTACAAACCACGCATCTGCACAATACGTAGATAGAAAAGTTACAATAAGTTCTTACACCATTTTTGCACCAATATTCTTTGCGTACATTGGTATAAAAATGAGTTTCAATGGGCTTAACTCTCACGTTATAATATTCTCATTAGTCTTTGTTTTAACCGCTATTTTAGCTAAAATTATCGGATGTGGCGGTATGGCAAGGTGCTTAAAATTCTCTAATAAAGACAGTTTTAGAATTGGTATAGGAATGATAGCAAGGGGAGAAGTTGCTTTAATTGTCACGGAAAAAGGTATTGCTGGTGGATTGCTCCTTCCAGAATATAGGGTGGCAGTTGTATTGCTTGTAATTGTGACATCGCTTATATCCCCAATAATTTTAAAACTTTTATATAAAAACGATAAGCCAATGCCATCTAGGCAGGAACTTGAAGAAGGTCAATTTGAATAAACTTTTAAAAGCGCTTGTATTTGACGGGCAAATTTCCGTTTCCGTGTTAGATACTACTGATATGGTTAACGATGCAATAAAAATTCATAGTTTATCTCCCGTTGCGGCGGCGGCTCTTGGTAGAACTTTAACCGCTTGCACTTTTATGGCTTACGGCTTAAAAAACAAGGGAGATAAACTTTTTGTCACCGTGAAAGGCAACGGAAAAGGTGGCAAAATAACCGTTTGCGGAAATGGTGAACTTCAAATGCGTGGATACGTGGAAAATCCATCGCTTGATTTACCTTTAAGGTCAGATGGAAAGTTAGACGTGGGCGGTTTTATTGGCAAAACGGGTAAGTTAAACGTTACCAAAAGTATGGGACTTAAAGAGCCTTATACGGGCAGTAGCAACCTTGTTTCTGGCGAAATTGCCGAAGATTTTACCGCATATTACGCCTTGTCAGAGCAAATTCCAACAGCCGTAGCACTAGGAGTTAGAATTGGAAAAGATTTAAAGTGTATTGGTGCAGGTGGCGTTATAGTTCAAGCAATGCCGTTTGCCTCGGAAAAGGCTTTAAAAAAGGCGGAAGAAATAATTTTAACTATAACAAACGTATCAGAACTTGTAGAAACTATAGGTGCAGAAGGCATAATGGACAAGTATTTTTCTTGCACCAAGTTTGAAAATTTCACTCCTCAATATAAGTGCCTTTGTTCAAGGGAAAACACCGAAAGAATTTTAGCATCTTTAGGTAAAAAAGAGTGCATGGACATTATAAATGAAGAAGGCGAAATTAAAGTAGACTGCGAATTTTGTAATACCGTTTATACCTTTGATATTAACGACGTTAATAAAATTTTTAACTAAAGATGAGCAAAATTTTAACTTTTGATAATTCTTTTGAAAGACATCTTTCAATAGCAGAGCAAAAATACAAAAAGGGCGACCTTATGGGTGCGCTCGTTTTTGCTTTTAACGCCTTTTTTATCCAATCTGATAACATAAAAGTCTTATCATTAATTGCATCTATCTACGCAGATGCAGGGCTTTACGAACTTGCAATCGAATATTGGTTTTTAGTTTTAGACAAAACCCCAGAAGAAGACAGGGGAGACGTTTACGAGCAAATTGCTAAAATTAGTTTTTACGAAGAAGATTATTATGCAACCGGTTATTATATGCATAAAAAAATTACTAAAGACGGAATTGTTAGTGAAGATTTAGACAAGGACGTTTTAGAGTTTTTTAAAGTTTTAGAAAATGACCGCCTTAAAAACAAGTATAGAATAGTTTACCCAGAAAACAAAATAAATTATCAATTAGTTATAGAAGAAGGGATAGATTATGCAAAGCAAGGCAATTTAACTAAAGCCATAGAAACTTTTTCAACCGTTCCAGAAGAGTCGGATTTATACTTAAGGGCAAGGGAAAATTTAGCGGCGGCATATTTGTTAAACGGTGACGTAGAAGGGGCAGGAAAAAGCCTTAAACAGGCAGTTAAAAACGGTGCCGAATCTCTTGTAATATATTGTGCGTTGTCCGCCGTGTGGGATGAAATGGGGGAAATGGAAAAGTGCGTTTATTACTATAAAAAGGCATTAGAATTTGTCCCTAAAGATAACGATGAAAACCTAAAAATAGGCATACTTGCCACTAAAATGGAAGACCACGAAAACGTTAAAAAATACCTTTCACGTGTGGTTGAAAATCAACCATTTGAGTTAAATGCAAGGCATTTTTTAGCACTTGCGTATTTAAATAGTGGAGAGTTTGAAATTGCCTTAAACCATTTTAACGAACTTATTAAAATAGTTCCAGACGACTATATCACAAAGTATTATTTATCCCTTACAAAAGGGTTTCTTAGCAAGCAAATAAACTCTAACGTGTTGCCTATTGGCTATCCAGACGGGGTTGATATAGAAGAAGAAAAAA
>JAGBSS010000018.1 GCA_017631725.1 Clostridia bacterium
CGCTATTACTTGTAGGTTTTATGATATTTATAACGTTTTTACTTATGATTATTTCTGCAAATGCCTTTATTTAAAATGCAAAATTGGTTAATTTCAATAATTGGTGCTGTAATAATATCTACAATCGCAACCTTTGTTATGCCAATAGGAAGGACAAATAAGGCGGTTAAATCTGTGTTTTCAATACTTTTAATTCTAATAATTTTTAAACCTGTATTTAACATAAATATTTCCGATATAACTAAAATTTTTACTGAAAATAACGTAAATTTACAATTTGATTACGTAGAGTATTTTAATAAAGAAAAGAACAAAAGTAATGAAAAATTATGTAATAGTTTGCTTTATGAATATAACTTTACTAATGCCACAACAAGTATAGAATATAAAACGTTAACCGAGGGTGTTTATAAAATAGAAAAAGTTAAAATTTTTTTAAATTTAAAAGTTATTAAAGAAAATAACGAGCATATAAATATTATTGATGAGTTAAGGGACAAAATAAAAGAGATTTTGTGCATAGAAAAAGAACAGGTAATTGTTTATGATTAAACTAAAAGATAATTCTATAATTAAGGGATTATTTAAAAGTAAAAGAAATAAGGTAATTTTTATAGTAATTCTTGTTGCGCTATTGCTTTTAACCCTTTTTTTATCAAATAAAAAGGTTGATAATGTTATTGAAGGTGAAAACGCAAACTATCAAACTCTAATGGAAAATAAATTGTCCGATATATTATCTTCTGTAGAAGGTGCGGGCAAAGTAAAAGTAATAATAAGTTTAAAATCTGGTATGGAAACCGTTTTGGCAACGGAAAAAACAACTACTGAAACAAAAGATGGGTTTATAACGGTGGAAAAACCTATTATTGTCAATGGAAAAACAATTATAACTAAAGAACTTTACCCAGAAGTTAACGGCGTTATAATCGTGTCTAAAGGGGCTAAGAATATTGTAGTTTACAACAAATTACAACAGGCAACAATATCGCTTTTTAATATAAAAGCGAGTCAAATAGAAATTTTAACAATGAAATAAGGAGATATTTATGTCAAAAAAGAAAAAGATAGTTGTTTTATCTTGCATGATTGCACTTTTAGCTGTGACGGCAGTATTCAATTTTTTATTAACGGGAAATACTGCAAACGTTCAAACTTCTATAACGTCTGACGTTGATTATTTTACAGAGTATAGAACAGAGAGAACTTCTAAAAGAAACGAAGAAATTTTGCAATTAGATTCTATTTTAACTGCAGCTGAATCTGGTAGCACCGAATATTCTGCGGCACTTGCAATGAAAATGGAATTAACTGAAATGACCGAAAAAGAAATGATGCTTGAATATTTAATTAAGGCATACGGCTTTGAAGACGTGGTTGTTGTAATGAATATTAACTCTGATAGTGTAAACGTTATAGCAAAATCTACCGATTTAACAACAGATGACGCAATTATAATATACACAATTTTACAAGAAGAAAACGCTATTTCTCCGGAAAACGTAAAAATTATACCTATTTCTTAAAAAACACTATGCAAAACGAATAAATTGTGATAAAATAAACGTGAATTTATCTTGGAGATATAATAATGAAACGTTTTACAAAAATTCCACAAGTTAAAAGTGAAGGCAAAGTATCTTTTAG
>JAGBSS010000222.1 GCA_017631725.1 Clostridia bacterium
CAGCTGAGCTATGCTCCCGTCACGCTTACTGCCAACATAATATACCAAATCTTAAAAAAAAATGCAAGCGTTTTTTAGTACTTTTTTTAAAATTTTTTAAAATATTTTTTTTGCAGTAATTTTGTATACGTTTATTGGTTGCTGCAACTAAATTATATTGTAAAATAATATGTTTTTTAATTATTTTACTATTGATTTTTTTTAATTATTACTATATAATTAAACTATAATATTTATAATGGAGAGTTTTTGATGTATACCATTGGCGTTGATATTGGCGGTATGACAATTAAGGTAGGACTTGTAGATGAACAAGGCAATATTGTAATTAAAGACAGGGTTAAAACAAACACAGATCCTTACGTTGCTATTAAAGATACAGTTGAACTTATAAATAAACTTTTAGAGAAATATAATGTTTCTATAACCGAAATAACAGGTATTGGCATTGGTTGTCCCGGTTCTGTAAAAGATAGGGAAGGTATTTTGGTTTACACTAATAACTTGCCTTGGTATAACGTTAATTTTAGAGAAGAACTTAAAAAATATTTTAATTTACCCGTAGAAGTTGCTAACGATGCAAATGCGGCCGCTCTTGGCGAAGTTAAATATGGCGTTGCAAAAGGATATTCTAACGCAGTTATGCTTACGCTTGGCACAGGTGTTGGCGGTGGGGTTATAATTGATAAAAAAATCTTTTCTGGTTCAGATGGGTTTGGAACGGAACTTGGCCACACTACACTTGTTTATGGTGGTAAACTTTGCACCTGTGGAAGGCGTGGCTGCTTGGAAAGTTATGCATCTGCAACTGCTTTAATGGAACAAGCAAGAGAAGAAATGAAAATCAATAAAAATAGTAAAATGTGGAACTACGTTTCTGGAGATATTATGAACGTAGATGGGAAAATTGTTTTCGATTGCATGCAACAAGGTGATGAAAGCGCAAAAAAAGTCGTTGACACCTATGTAAATTACGTGTCAGAAGGCATAATTAATATGCTTAACATTTTCCGTCCTGATATTTTTATTATTGGTGGTGGAGTAAGTTCTGCAGGCAAAGTTTTCTTTGATAAAATAATTAAAAAAGTTGAAGAAGAAGAATATGGCTATGCAAAAGTTGTAATTGACATAGTTCCTGCAAAACTTGGAAACGATGCTGGCATTATTGGTGCGGCATCTTTAATTGGCTAATATAATCGGAGGATATACATATGAAATTTACACCAAAATTTGACAAAGAATTTAAACCTTTAAGTATTGTTTTAAAAGATTTTAAGGAAAACGTTTTAAAAGGTGAACACAAACTTTTAAAAATATGCGTTGAAAGAAACGACGGATATAATTATATTTATCAATTACCTGTTTATACTTGCGACTGCAAAAAAGAAGAAAATTACGGCATTACAGAACGTATTATAAAATCTATTTTATGGGTTGTTGGTGGTTATAAAATTTATATTTCTGGAGATTCTTACGTTGCTGATAGAATTAAACAAGACTACACTTTAGAAGGTGCAAGGGCTTTTGACGTAGACTTTATGCAAACTGTTTACGAAAAACCTTTTGAAGTTTTAGAAGTAGAAGATAAAGATTTTCCATCTGCAAAAAATTGTGAAGTTAAAATTGGTGGCCATTTAGATGGTTGCAGAATTGGTTTCGACGCAGGCGGAAGTGACAGAAAGGTTAGTGCCGTTATAGATGGCAAGGTTGTTTATAGTGAAGAAGTAGTTTGGTTTCCAAAAGTTAATTCTGATTGGAGATATCACTATCAAGGCATTATGGATGCAATGAAAACTGCCGCAAGCAAAATGCCAAGGGTAGATGCTATTGGCGTTTCTTCTGCCGGTGTTTTTGTAAACAATAAAGTAATGGTTGCATCATTATTCTTAAAAGTTCCTAAACAAGAATTTAAAGATAACGTTCAACCAATGTATATTAATATTGCAAAGGAAATTGGTGCTCCGTTAGAAGTTGCTAACGATGGCGACGTTACTGCTCTTGCAGGCGCTATAGATTTAAAAGATAACTGCGTTTTAGGTATCGCAATGGGTACAAGCGAGGCAGTAGGCTACATTAACGACAAAGGTCTTTTAAATGGTTGGCTTTCAGAAGTTGCTTTCGTTCCAATGGACTACAATAAAAATGCGATGGTAGATGAATGGAGCGGAGATTACGGTTGCGGTGTTAAATATTTCTCTCAAGATGGCGTAATTAAACTTGCAGAAAGCGCAGGCTACGTTTTCCCTGAAAATTCTTCTCCTGCAGAAAAATTAAAGGTTATTCAAAAGTTAATGGCCGAAAATGACCCAATGGCAAGACAAATTTATGAAGATATCGGTGTATATTTAGGTTATGCTATTCCTTACTATTCCGAATTTTACAAAATTAAACACTTATTACTTTTAGGTAGGGTGACAAGTGGCGAAGGCGGAACTATTATTATGGAAAAGGCAAAAGAAGTTTTAAATGCAGAATTCCCAGAATTTGCAAATATAAACATTACAATGTCAGATGAATCTAATAAGCGTGTAGGACAAAGTATTGCCGCTGCATCTTTACCAGAAATTAAATAGTTTAAAAAATAAAAGCGTGCCAAATGTGAAATGCACCCCAAAAGTTAGACACTTTAAGGAGGTGCATTTTTTATGCGAAAAAAAGGAATAAAGAACAAAAATTACTCGCCAGAATTCAAATTATCCGTTATACTAGATATGCGTGAAAACAATCTTGCCTACAAAGA
>JAGBSS010000019.1 GCA_017631725.1 Clostridia bacterium
AAAGCCGATAATTTGGCTTTAGAGCTTGAAAAAATAAAGCGAGAAAAAGAGTTCGAATTAGAACAAATCGCCGTAGAAAAGGATAAAATTACTGCCGAAATAAAGTAAATTTCCGATAATTCTAAACAAGAAATAAAACGTATTGTTGCAGACAGATTAGAAGAGGCGGAAGAAATTTTAATTGAATTAAAAAAGATAATTAAAACTGCAGAATTAGATGCAAGCATGGTATTTAAAGCAGGGGAATTAAAAAATAGGCTTAAAAATAGCAGATATATAAATTTTGATAAAGAGGAGCCTTTTATTTTAAAACCTGTAAATTTAATTACTCTTTCTGTAGGAGATAGAGTTTATGTAAAATCGTTATCATCTGAGGCAACAATTTTAAGTATAAACCAAAAAAAGAAAGAGGCAGAAGTTTACGTTGGGTCAATAAAATCTATTGTAAAACTTTCAGATCTTTATAACGCGGAAAAACCAAAACAAGAAAAGGCTAAAATAAACGTTTCAAAAAGTACTGCCTTTATGCCAAAACTTGAAATAAACGTTGTTGGTAAAACATCTTTAGAAGCATTAACTGAAGTTGAATATTTTATTGATCAAGCCGTTGTTAACGGGGCGGAAGAGATAAAAATTATTCACGGAATTGGCGAAGGTATTTTATTAAAAGAAATAAGGGCTTATTTAAAAACTGATAAACGCATTGCCGAATTTAGGCGTGGAAAATATGGCGAAGGAGAAAACGGTGTTACCATCGTTAAATTAAAATAATGCAAGAAATTTTTTGTGAAGAATCTACAATGATTCAAGAAGAAGGAAAATTAAACGAAGATATAGGTTGTTAAAAACTTTATCCATATTCTTTTTTGTTTTAGCTTTCTTATGGTTTTTATTATTGTTTTTTTGGAAAGTTGCAGATTTTCAAGAAAATCTAATTGGGGCTTTAGTCACGTTTTTAGCACCATTAATTTTGTTTATTACAACAGGTGTAATACTTTTTAAGAAAAAAGATGGCGTATATTTAACTTTTGACTATACTTTTGTTAGCGGTGACGTTATTATTTCAAAAGTTAGTATGAACGTTAAAAGGTTTAAAGTTGCAAAATTTGACACAAAGCAAATTGTAAGAATTGGGAAATATGATAGTGAAGTTTTTAACAATTATTATAATTCTCCCGATATAAAAACAGTTATTTTAACAAAAAATAATCAACCAAGCCCAAACAAAGATTTTTATTACATTTTAGCATCTTTAACAGAAGGCAAAAGGCTATTTGTTTTAGAATGCTCGGAAAATTTTATTAAAAATATTCTAATCTATACAGGTAGAAAAGTTTTAGAGATTTAATATGATATACTTAGATAATGCAGCAACCACAAAGCCATGTCAAAGGGCTTTAGAATATGCGAAAAAATTTAATAGTGAAGAATTTTTTAATCCTTCCGCTCTTTACAGAAATGGTTTAAACGCCTTTAAAGATGTTAAAGTGGCTAAAGAAACCATTTTAAAGTGTATAGGGGCAACAAATCACGAAGTAATTTTTACAGCATCTGGTTCTGAAAGTGATAATACCGCAATTTTTTGCTCTGTTAAACGTGGGGTGTTTATTACTGACAATGGCGAGCATAGTGCCGTTTATAAATGCTTTAAAGAACTTGAAAATAGGGGTCAAAAGGTTTTTTATGTTGACCTTAATAAAGATGGCAGTGTTAACGTTAATGAACTTTTAAACACTGTTAAAACCTATGGGGCAGACTTTGTTTCGATAATGCACGTAAACAATGAAACGGGCGCAATTAATGACGTAAATGCCATTGCTAAACAAATTAAAAATATAAATAAAAATG
>JAGBSS010000223.1 GCA_017631725.1 Clostridia bacterium
CAAAACAGTAATCATTTCGTCTTGTACTGTTTTAGGAGATTTTAATAAAATTAAAGGGTTGTTTACTGCGACAACACGTCCGTGTTCATTAAACAAAAAATAATCTTTATATGTTTGATTGCAATATTGACATTGTGGGATTGTATTGTCCAAAGTCAATGGCTTGCGTGGATTCATATGCCCTTGCTGTAAAACAACAATTTCTTCGTTTCTTGTATCTTTCTTGCCTTCTTCTATACCGCAAGTAGCACATTTGTTTCCGTACGCCAACTTTAATTCGGCGAAGTTTCTTGCGCCTAAACGACCTGTTCTTTTTAACGCCAAAGCAACCGCTATCGGATTTGCAACTTCTATTGAAAACAAATAATTATAACCACTTGGTACTTTTTCGTTAGCGTTAGGAATTTTTGCACCTTTGTTTAATACATACCATAAGTATTGTGAGCCTAAATGCCTTACTTGTTGGTCAAAAGCAGCGTTAGGAATATGTTTTCTAACGAACTCTGAAACCATATCCTTATGCACTAAACAATTTAGATACTTATATAAGAAAATAAGTTGCAATTCTTTTGCATCTAAAAAAGAAAGAAAATCCATATCAGCACAATCCGCTGGTATATCGTCGCTCCACAATTTTTTTACGCCATAATCTTTTAAGTATGTATCGTACGATAAAACAATTTTATTGTGAATATCTCTAATTTCTTGAATTGAAATATTAAGATCTTCTTCTTTCCAAGTAGGGTTTGAAAAATCTATCTTTTTAATTTCCATTTTTCATTTCCCCCATATATGAGAATATATGACTTATTACGTCAACAGTCCAGCCATTACCAATCATTTCAGTTCTTTTTTGTTCGCTAATATTTGGTAAATTAGTATAGCCGTCAGGAAGATTTTGCAGTCTTTCAATTTCGGTTAAATTTAGTTTTCTTATATTGTATCTGCCGTCTTTTAATGGGGTTTTGTATATCCCATTTAGAACGCCACCTTTGACAATATGAACACCATTTTCTACTTGTACAAACAATAATGTAGCGCAAGAAGAAGTAATCATACTGCCACGAGATAAAGTACACGCTTTATTTTTCAATTCAGAAGCATTATAAGCGTTAAATCTTTCGGGGATATAACCATATTTTGCAATCAATTTAGGAAAACAACGTTGAACTGTTAAACAATAGGAAACGTCTTTCGTATCAGCATTATCACATAAAATATCGTCTAAAACAATGTTTTTATCTTTAGGCTGTTCAATTCCTTTAATGTTTGTCCAATATAAACGTGGTCTATTTTGCGCTGATAATAACGAACTGTTTATTTTTATAGGCGAAACGCCAAGGGAATTAGTTATTATATCTTCCCATTTTTTAGCCATTACAACATTTTCTAAAAGAAAATAATCTGGTTTGATTTCATTTAACAATCTGCAATATTCCCAAAACAAATAAGATTGTCCATCAAAAACAACTTTTTGTTCTTTTAATTCTAAATATTGTTCCAACGATAAAATTTCAGTATCGCCCGAACTCATACCATTAGCATAACCTATTGAAGAAAAATTCGTACAAGGACTACCACCACAAATTAAATCTATATGACCAACATTATAATTTTTTTCGGGAGTATAAAGTATGCCGTCTTTGTAAGATATTTTTGAAACATCACCTATTTCAACAATAATCGGGTTGTTTTTTTGCGCCACTTTCATTGCATTAGGCTCAATTTCAGAAGCAAAATACATATCAACTTTTATTCCGCACTTGTTTAACGCTACTAAACCACAACTTATCCCATCAAACAAACTTAATACTTTCATTTTTGATGCTCCTTTTAATTTAAGTCGCACCCTGTTAAAATAAAAAAGTGCGCCAACCGAAGTTAACGCACATAAAACGCAAACTCCGTTGTCGCCAAACAAAACTAAACAAGAATGACTAATCACTCCCATTTGGAACTTGCGTTTTTAACAAATTACTATAATGGGAGTATGTCTAAAAAAGGGTATCGTATTCCCTTTGATTAGTCATTTAAAATTATTTAGTTTTGTTTGGCATAATTACTATAACACACTTTCTTATTTTTTTCAATCGGTTTTATATAAAAAAAGAAAACTCGACTATTAACGGTCGAGTTTTCTAATTCATTTAATTAAAATCCCTATGGGAAGAGCGATAATTCGTTAGTCTTTTTAATTTTACTTTTTTAGTATGGTAAAACTTCTATCTTTACTGTTTCGTTTGGTTTAATAACGTAATTTTTACGGTAGAACTCTGCATAAATTGTGGTTGCCGTTGGGTTATAAACAAGTGAATTATCAAGTGAGTAAACAAGGCTGTTATACGCATTTATATAAGAACAAATTTCACTGCTTGTAGCATACCAAACGTCTTCATTATTACTTGCTTTTGCACAAAACTTTTCTATTATTTCCCAATTATTGTTATCTTCAAACTCATAACTATGTCCATATAAATAAAATAGTTTAGAATTTCTGTTAAGTTTCCATTTTTCAGGGGAATTGGGTTTTAAATCTAAAAATTTATCTAAAAGTTCAAATAAGTTTGCATCTCTATGTGCACAGGTAACATTCCACTCTAAAAAGTCGGTTGGTAAATTAAAAGCAGGGTCCCTATTTACCGTTCTTGCATAACGTATATCTATGCTTTTTAAAATTTCTTTAGCGTTTTGGGTATAAGACCCGTTTGCATAAGCAAACCCCGTAATAATTTGGTTAAATTCTTTTTCTAAAATTCTTCTGTTTTCTAAAACGTCTTTAACAATTTCAATGTTAGAAATTTTACCTAAAGAAAGATGCATATGCCCGTGAAGAGCAATTTCGTGCCCCTTATATAAATCAACAAGGTCAGAAAGGTTAAGATATCTTTCAGAAAGCGATAAAAACCCTGTTGGAATATTAAAAGAGCCTTTTATATTATGTTTATTCATAATTTCAACAAGTCTTTTATCAAAAATTGCACCATCATCATAACTTATTGTTAAAGCCTTACACTTAAAATTAGGGAAACGTAAAATTCTATGCATAATTTCTCCTTTTAATAGTATACATTATATATTATAACTTTTTAAAAGTCAACGGCAAAAAAAGAGTGCCCTTAAAGTGATTACCTTTAAGAGCACGTAAAGCAGCCAATCTGTAAGCCGGGTTCTGTCGTGTGCGGTCATTTATCTACGAGTATAGTCTCCTATACCCTCCAGCGATATTTTAGTAAATTAGTTCGGTGAAACTCCCATAGAACTAATTTGTCAATCTTGCTTCGGGTGGGGTTTACATTGCCCCTTGCGTTACCGTAAGGGCGGTGGGCTCTTACCCCGCCTTTCCATCCTTGCCTTGCGGCGGTTTATTTCTGTTGCACTTTCCTTAAAGTCGCCTTCACCGGAATTTCTCCGGCACCCTGTTTCTATGAAGCCCGGACTTTCCTCATTGACGGTTTCTCTCCGCCCCCGCGACCGCATAACTGACTGCTTTAACATTTTATATTATACTAAAATTTTTGTCAAGTATAAAAGCGAAAACCAAAATTTTTGATTTTCGCTTTTAATAAAGGGTAAAACCTTAAATAAATTTACTAAAACTTATTATTTGCAGTTTTTAGTATCTTTTTTTGCTTTATTAGTGGTTTTATTATTCTTTCTATCCTTCATATTAATCCCCCTTTAATACTAATATAGGCAAAGTAAAAATTTTTATGCAAAAAAAAGAGATGAACACCATCATCTCTTTATATCTATATATTAAGTTGTAGCTTGCTTGATTTCTCCGTAAACCTTGGGAATTTTTAGCACGCTAACCTTCCATTTGGACTTTATTTTTTCCCTTACAGATTTTTTATGCAAGCGGATAAACTGTTGATTGGTCTTTACCCCCTTTTTTAATTTTAAATTACCTAGTACATTGGACCGCCCCCCTTATCTTATTTTTTGTGGAGTATAAAGTTCATTGGTCCAAACCCCCTTTGGTTTTTCTAACTATATTTTAATATAGCCATTAGGGTTAGTCAATATCTTTTCTTAAAATAAAGATAACTTTATTTTTAAAAAACCCCTTGAATTTTTATTTTAAATATGAGATAATTATTTTGTTAGTTAGAAAAATAAAAATTTTAAAAAAACAAAAAAAGCGTAGATTTTGAAATGCACCCCAAAAGTTAGACACTTTAAGGAGGTGCATTTTTTATGCGAAAAAAAGGAATAAAGAACAAAAATTACTCGCCAGAATTCAAATTATCCGTTATACTAGATATGCGTGAAAACAATCTTGCCTACAAAGA
>JAGBSS010000224.1 GCA_017631725.1 Clostridia bacterium
CTCTTGGCTATCTTTCTACCGAGATAACCGAAGAATATTCTACCATTGAAGGCGAAATTAAATTAAGTAAAAAAAAGGTCACTAAAAAAAGAGTTCCGCCCGATTTAATTGCAATTAAGTTATTGTTAGACAATAAAAGCGACAATATAGAAAGCATGTCGGATGAAGATTTAGAAAAAGAAAAAGCAAGACTTACACAATTACTTTTAAGTGCAGAAAAACTACCAAAGGATTAATTTTATGGGAAATTTACAATTTAAACAGCAACTTTTAGATGAAAAGTTTAAAGAAAACTTGGTTAAACAGGTAGAACAAGACTTTGAGTTTAGAAGGGCAGAAAGACTTTTGTTAGAACGTCAATGGGAACTTAATATGAACTTTATGCAAGGCAATCAATATTGTCACGTAGATGCAAGGGGCGAACTTTCTGAAAACGGAAAAGATTATATTTGGCAAAAGAGAGAAGTATATAATCACATTGCTCCGTTAATAGAAACAAGGCTTGCAAAGTTTGCAAGAGTTAAACCCATAGTTTCTGTTAGACCAAAGACGGATGACGATGAAGACGTTAAAAACGCAATGCTTGCAGAAAAACTTATAGAAGGTGCGTTTAACAAAACAGATTTCTACGAAAAAGTAAAAAAAGTTACTGCGTGGAGCGAAATTTGTGGAACGGGCTTTTATAAGGTTATTTGGAACGAAGATGGTGGCAACGTTATTGGCAATTTCGATGGTGTGCCCGTTAAAGAAGGGGACGTAGAAGTTGTTGTCGTTTCCCCGTTTGAAATATTTCCAGATAGTTTATATGCAGAAAGATTAGAAGATTGCTCTTCTATTATTCACGCAAAAGCCGTGTCTGTTGACAATATCTTTGAAAGATACGGGGTTAAACTTGTGGGTGAAGAGATAGATGCAATTTCTCTAACCGCAGTAAAAAAGAATGCAAAAGATAAAAACAAAAAAACACGTTCTTCTGCAGTTGTGGTTATGGAAAAATATGAAAAACCAACCGCAGATTACCCAAACGGCAGACTAATTACCGTTGCAGGCGGAAAACTTTTATATTATGGGGAACTCCCGTATAAATACGGACAAGACAAGGGCTTTTGTTACCCTTTTGTAAAACAAGAAGTAAACAACACCCCAGCATGTTTTTTTGGCAAGAGTTTAATTGAAAGGTTAATACCTGTACAAAAGGCATACAACGCAGTTAAAAACAGAAAGCACGAATTTATTAACAGGCTTTCAGAAGGAGTTATGACCGTGGAAGATGGGTCTGTCGACGTTGATGACTTAAAAGACGATGGATTATCTCCCGGCAAGGTTTTAGTATACCGTCAGGGCGCAAATCCACCCCAAATGATGAAACAAGAAAGCGTTCCAGAAGAGTTTACAAAAGAAGAAGAAAGGCTTTTAAACGAATTTGTAATAGTAAGTGGAATAAGCGACGTTGCGTCTAATAAGGATAACGCAAGGGTAAGTAGTGGAACGGCTTTAGAACTTTTAATAGAGCAAGATAACGAAAGGCTTATGGTTTCAAGTGAAATTATAAGAAATTGCTTTTTAGAAATTTCAAGGCAAATTTTACACCTATATTCAGAGTTTATTAAAGGGGTTAAGTCGGTAAGGGGTAGCGATGGTTTTTTAAGTACTAAAATTTATTACGTTAACAAGTCTACGGCAAGTTCAGATGACGTTTATTTAGCATCTGAAAACGAACTTATGTACACGCCTGCTCAACAAAAAAAGATGATTATGGATGTTTATTCAAGCGGTCTTTTATTTGATGAAGATGGCAAAATTCCACCTCTAACTAAAGAA
>JAGBSS010000225.1 GCA_017631725.1 Clostridia bacterium
AGATCGCAATACTGTGGTGTTTTTTATACCGAGTTAAACGGGGTGAAATTCTACTTTTTAGATAACGAATATTATTTTAAAAGAGAAGGAAACGTTTACGGTTTTTATGATGATGGTGAACGTTTTGCCTTTTATTCAAGGGCGGCACTTGACACTATTGCAAGGCTAAACATTTATCCAGACGTTTTACATTGCAACGATTGGCAATCTGCATCTGCAGTTATCTACCTTAAAGGTATGTATTATGGAGATGAAAAGTTTAGAAATATAAAAACTATTTTTACTATTCATAATATCGAATACCAAGGTGTTTTTGGCATGGATACGTTTGGAGATTTGTTCGGTTTTCCAGATAACATTAAAAACACCGTAGAATTTGATGGTGCAGTTAACCTAATGAAAGGCGCAATAGAAATGACTGATGTTTTATCTACGGTTAGCCCAACATATGCAAACGAAATTAAAACCCCATATTACGCACATGGTTTAGATGGAATTATTAGAAGAAACGAACATAAAATTTGTGGTATTTTAAATGGTATTGATATAGATTACTATAATCCTGAAACGGATAATTGTTTATTTAGGAAATATTCTGCAGATGATATAACGGGCAAGGCAATTTGTAAGGCAGAGCTTCAAAAAATGCTTAATTTACCCGTTAGAGAAGACGTTCCTATAATTGCAATAATTTCAAGGCTTGTTTCCCACAAAGGGTTAGACCTTGTTAAGTGTGTTATGGATGCAATTCTTGCTAAAGACGTTCAAGTTGTAATTTTAGGCAAGGGTGAACTTTCTTTTGAAAACTATTTCTCACACGTTGCAAAGGTTTATAATCAAAAATGTGCAACGATAATTGCATATAATCAAGATTTATCAAGAAAAATATATTCCGGTGCAGATTTGTTTTTAATGCCATCTAAATCTGAACCTTGCGGGCTTTCACAAATGATTTCTTCAAGATATGGTGCAGTTCCAATTGTTAGGGAAACGGGTGGATTAAACGATAGTATAAAACCATACACCGGTGAAAACGGCAACGGTTGGACATTTAAAGAGTACAATGCCCACGATATGCTTTACGTTATTGGAGAAGCAGTTAGAACATTTGCAAACAAAATTACTTGGTTAGATATTCAGCAAAAAGCTATGAGAATGGATTTTTCTTGGAATAATCTTGCCAAAGAATACGAAAAAATTTATCAATAATAAAAGGACTTATTTTATATGAACATTTCAGTTAAAGATGCTTCTAATTTAATTAAAAGTAAATTATCAAGATATTTTGGTGTAACACCACAAGAAGCTTCTAAAGAACAATTATACAAAGCGGTTGTAATGTGCATTAAAGATATGCTTTTAGAAAAACGTGCGGCATTTAATAGCAAATATCGTGCGGCTAAAGGCAAGAGAGTGTACTATTTATGTATGGAATTTTTATTAGGGCAATCGCTTAAAAATAATGCGTATAATCTTGGTGTTGATAAAGCCTTTAACGATGCGTTAAAGACCGATTTTAACGTTAATATGGAAGATTTATACGAGTTAGAACCAGATGCAGGGCTTGGCAATGGCGGACTTGGAAGGCTTGCCGCTTGTTTTATGGATGCTTTAGCAAGCCAAAACTATCCTGCAATGGGGTATTCTATAAGATATGAATATGGTCTTTTTAAACAAAAAATTATAGATGGTTGGCAAATGGAATTGCCTGATATTTGGCTACCGGGTGGCGAAGTTTGGCTTACGCCAAGGCTTGATAAAACGTTTAAAATTAAATTTGATGGATACATTAAAGAAAATTGGACGGAAAATGGGCTTAATATTGAGCATTACGAAGCAAAAGAAATAGAAGCAGTTGCTTACGATATGATGATTTCTGGTAAAAATGGTGATGCAGTTTCCGTTTTAAGGCTTTGGAAAGCACAAAACATTAGAGATTTTGATATGAAAACCTTCTCTCAAGGCGATTATATGAGAAGTATGCAAGAAGATAACGAAGCAGAATTGATTTCTAAAGTGTTATATCCTTCAGATAATCATTTTGAAGGTAAATCTTTAAGACTTAAACAATAATATTTGCTTGTTTCCGCAACTTTACAAGATATCATTAGAGACCATTTAGTAAGGTATGGTAATTTAGATTCACTTCCAGAAAAAGCGGCAATTCATATTAATGATACTCACCCCGCACTATGTATTCCAGAATTAATGCGTATTTTAATGGATGATCATGGACTTGGTTGGGATGAATCATGGGATATTGTAACAAGAACTGTTGCATATACAAATCATACAGTACTTGTTGAAGCATTAGAAACATGGAGTTTAGATCGTATTGAA
>JAGBSS010000226.1 GCA_017631725.1 Clostridia bacterium
AAAAAGTAGAAAATATAATTTCTGGCAAAACGGAAAAATCTGAAAAAAAGGAAAAAAAAGAAAAAAAACCAAAAAAGGATAAAACGGGTGCGTTAAAAACGGCAGTAATTTGTTTATCTATTGCAACAATAGCAATGGCAACCGTGCTAACGTTTGTTTACGTTATGCCTTCTTCTAAATCTATTGCATTAGAGTCAAGTTATGCCCGTTCATTTTACGAAGCGGTAGAACAAGTTGATAATATCGATGCAAATTTATCAAAAACTATCGTTTCTAAAGATTGCGAAATTCAACAAAAATATTTAGTAGACGTGGCAATAGCAAGTGAACTTTGCGAGAATAGTTTGCAAGGCCTTCCGTTAGAAGATGAAAACAAGTTTTACACCACTAAACTTGTAAACCAAATTGGAGATTATTGTAAATATTTAAACAATAAATTTATAGATGGCGAACAAATCACCACGGAAGAAATGAACAATTTAAAACGTTTATACGGCGCAAATCAAACCTTAAAAGACACATTTAAAAAGGTTATAGAAAATATGGACGCAGGGTTTAGTTTTTCTTCTGTTAATAAATCTAACCCCAAAAACACTCTTTTAGATAATTTTAATAAACTTCAAAACCTTTCTTCTAGTTATCCCGAACTAATTTACGACGGACCTTTTTCAGATGGGCTTGACAATAGAGAAGTTAAGGGTTTAAGTGGCGAAAAGGTTTCTAAAGAAAAGGCAAAAGAAATTGCTTGTGAATATTTTTCTAATTATAAAATAAAAGAAATAACCTATGAAGGCGAATTAAATTCTACAATAGATTGCTACAATTTTAACTTAAAGTTTGAAAAAAGCAATATTTACGCACAAATTAGCAAAAAAGGTGGAAAACTTATAAGTTTTTCTTGTCAAGGTAGTTGTAAAAGCCAAAAAATAGATTCTATAACGGCAGTTAATAACGCAAAAGAATTTTTAGAAAAAATAAATGTTGACAATATGGATGCCGTTTGGATAAATCTTTCTGAAAACGTTTATACAATAAACTTTGCATACGTAGAAAACGGAGTTATTGTGTATAGCGATTTAATAAAAGTGAGAGTATGTGCGGAAACGGGTATGGTTATAGGCATTGAAAGTGCCACCTATTATCTTAATCACGTTAAAAGAGATATAGCCTTGCCAAGCCTAACAAAAGAGCAAGCCGAGAAAAAGGTAATTGATCAATTACAAATTGGAACGGTAAGGTTATGCGTTATTCCATTTGGAACACATGCTGAAAAACTTGCCTACGAATTTTCGGGTGAAATAGATGGCTCTACCTATTACGTTTATATAGATGCCACGACGGGTAAACAATTACAAACGTTTAAAGTGGTAAGTTCGGAAAACGGCACACTTTTAATATAATAAAAAAAGACTAAACACAATTTCGTGTTTAGTCTTTTTAATAAGTTCCTTCTAAAGACTCGTGCTTCTAAAAGTTATAAGTTTATTATACGTTAAATAAAAGTATTGCCAACACAATTTATATTTTTTGTGTAAAAGGGTTGGAATATAATTTATTCTGGTGGAACGCACTCGCCTGTAATTGCATCTTGAAACATCATCCAATATCCTTCCCCTTTAAGTTTTATTATAGAAAGCGGAACAAAAGAGCAATATCCTGCAAGAGATGGGGGTGGAGTTTCTTTATAATTAGATGGCACGCCATAACATATGTATTTTACTTTGCCATCTTCTTTAACAAGCCCAACAACGTAATATTTATCTTCGGAAAAGTAAATTTTAACCCACTTGCTATCCGGAATACGGTTTTCTAATACCTCTTCTTTTTTAAATTTAGTAAAAATATCTTCTAATTCTTTTCTAACACTTTTAAAGTATGGGTCACTTTCGGAAAATTTTTGGCTTTTGCCAAAGTCTGCGCCATTTTTATTGCCGTTAGTCTCTTTTGGGTCTTTATTCGTTTCTTCTTTACTGTCGCCAAAAGAACGTTCAAACAAATCTCCTTCATTTTCATCTACACCTTTAATAAGTCTTAATTTTTCTTTTAATTCTTCGTCGTTTAAATAATAATTTTCTGTTGCCACCACTTCGTCGTCGTAATCTTTGGATTTTTTGTCTTCTTTAAGCCTTGTTATTAAAAATTCTGAAAAACATTTTTTTAGTTTAACTGAAGAGCCATTTGCGTTTTCGCTTTCCCCATATGCAATAAGGGTTGGCAAAGAGTTTTCCACGTAAAAAAGCCCCATGCTAAAAGAAGTGCAATTTTCTAATCCGTAAATTTTTGTATAAACTCCGTTGCAGTTTAAAACGGGTACAGCAAACGTTTTTTCGTTGTCTCCTAAAAGGAATAAGTAAAGTTCTCCTTTTAATGTAGAAGACATATTAACCAAGGTTAAATAAAGTTGGCTATTTTCGTTTTCCGTTTCTATTCTTGCAATGCCCGATAAGGTTTTATTGTTTACAGAATATCCGTTTTCCGTTTGTTTTAATATTACAACGCTTTTAAAAAAACTCATAAATCACCTTTAAAAAATTTTCAAGTATTATATTATACGTTTTAAAAGTAAAAAAGAGAGATAAAAAGGGAAAAACATATCTAATTTTGTCGATTTTTTTAAAGTTTTGCCATAAAAAATTTGTTTTTAAAATTTGGTTAAAGTTCTAAAATTCCGTTGATTTTTGACAAAGTTAATGATATAATGTATTTGTGGTAGGAAAAGCATTTTTTGGAAAGGTGCTTTTTATAGCAAAATTCTAATATAAATAAAAAACGGGAATCCCCGAGATAGGAGATAAAATATGACTAATAATAAGAAAGTTTTGGATTTTATTAATGAAACCAAAGAACTTTGCAATCCCGCTGAAATAGTTTGGATTGACGGCTCTGAAGAACAGCTTGAAGCTTTAAGAGAACAAGCAGTTAAAGAAAACATTTTGATTAAATTAAATCAAGAAAAACTCCCTGGTTGTTATCTTCACCGCACCACTGTTAACGACGTTGCAAGGGTAGAAGGCAGAACCTTTATTTGTTCTAAATGCAAAGAAGATTCCGCTCCAATTAACAACTGGATGGAAACTACCGAAGCATTAAATCTTATGAACGGCTTATTCAAAGGCGTTATGACCGGCAGAACAATGTACGTTATTCCATATTCTATGGGCGCAGTTGGTAGCAAGTTCTCTAAAATTGGTATCGAACTTACCGACTCTATTTACGTAGTATTAAACATGGCTATTATGACCCGTGTTGGTAAATGCGTATTAGATGCTTTAGGTGATGGCGACTTTATTAAAGGTTTACACTCTTATGCAGAACTTTCTGAAGAAAAGAGATACATTATGCACTTCCCAGAAGAAAATGCAATTATGTCTATCAACTCTAACTACGGCGGAAACGTTTTACTTGGTAAAAAATGTTTTGCACTTCGTATTGCATCTTTCCTTGGCAAAAACGAAGGTTGGATGGCAGAACACATGCTTATTTTAGGCATCACCAATCCTAAAGGCGAAAAGAAATACGTTGCAGCGGCTTTCCCATCTGCTTGCGGAAAAACCAACCTTGCAATGCT
>JAGBSS010000227.1 GCA_017631725.1 Clostridia bacterium
TAAAAACAATAAACCTAAAATAATCATTATAATTCCCATTATAATTCCGAGAACTTTAAAGAAAACTCTTAATCCGTTTGACCTTGTAAGTGCTAAAAGTAAACCTGACACAAAATTTACAACAAAAATAATTAATATTGCGTAAATTCCGTAGTTAAAAGCGTTTATAAAGATATCTATAACTTCTACAGGGATAGATGGTATTGTCGCTGCAATTCCTAAAAGTGGGGCAGTGGTAAATACAACAATTGACCCATCGGAAATTATTGGAAGTGTTTTAAATGTAAAAATAACACCTTCACTTGTCCCAAAAGATATTGGAACAAAAAAGAAAATTAAAAGTGCAATTACAGAAAAAATTGCAAGTGATAGACTTTTGCCTATAGAAACGTGATTAAATCTTCTGCCCATATATTCTCCTTTTATAAAGATTGTAATAATTTTAAAATAATATTAACAAAACCTTTAGATATTTTATCTAAATTAGTTATAAATTCGTTTGCGTTTTTGCCATCTGATAGGTCGGAAATGCCTTTTATACATATAACGTTAACTCCGTTAGAAAAAGCCGTTTGACATATTGCGGCCCCTTCCATATCGTAAACAGATGCTTTAAAGTGTTTTATTAATTCAAAATCTTGTTTTTTATAGGTAAACCTGTCGGAAGAAGCAAGATTTTTAGTTTCTAAATCAATGTTTGGTAAATAGCAATTAAAATATTGGCTACTATAATTTGGTATTTGACCTTTAACTGCAGAAGTGACTTTTGAGCAATCGAAATCGTATTGACAGGCTTTATTTATAACGTAATAATTTAAAATTTCAGTTTGGCCTAAAATTCCGCCTGCAGTACCGAAATTTACAATAGTTTTAACGGCATATTTGTCTATTAATATTTGAGTTGATATTGCAGAATTAACTTTGCCAATGCCAGATACTATAAGAACGCAATTTTTGTTATAAAAATTGCCAACATAAATGGTTTTACCTGCAATTTTATTTATTGCAAGGTTATTAAATTCTTTAACAAAATATTCTGCTTCTTTTTCAAGCGCTACAACAAAACCAATCATTATTACACCTTAAAATATTATACAATAAACAACTAAATTAGTCAATGCCAATAATATATTTTTATTATTCTAATAAAAAAACGACAAAATCATTTAATACCACTTTCAAATTATATTTACAAATTTAAATGATTGTGCTATAATTTATTAAATATAAAGGAGATATGTTATGAAATTAAGTGGCAAACAAAAAATTTTTGCAGTAATATCAATAATTATTGCTTGTTTATCTTTTTGCCTTATGATTTTAG
Source organism: Clostridia bacterium (assembly GCA_017631725.1). Taxonomy (GTDB): domain Bacteria; phylum Bacillota; class Clostridia; order Christensenellales; family Borkfalkiaceae; genus UBA1259. The sequence continues at coordinate 1,325 of JAGBSS010000227.1, forward strand.
ATTGGGCAATTCCGTTAAATATTTGGATTCATCCAATATTAACCTTCGTTTTTGCAAATTTTTTGGGATTTGGTATCCTTTTGTACGCTACGGCGTTAATTAAACGTTGCCCTGCATATTTGTTTGTGGCTGCTATGCTTTTGGGTTTAGCAATTTTATACATTCTAATGTGCATAGGTCTTGCTTGGTTTTATGCTTTAATTGCATTTATTGTAGTTTTATTTATCACTTTTGTTGTAGACTATCTTGTTGTTGGTGGCTTTAAAACAGAGCACGCAGATAACAAATCTCATCATTACAAAAACTATAAACAAAGAATTGCAGAAAAAGAAGAGCAAGAAAAAAATATTGAAAAAGAAGAATTACCAGAAATTAAAAGTTTTAAGGACTAATACTTATATGGAAGAAAGAAATTTAACACTTTTAACAGACTTATATCAACTTACAATGATGAACGGTTATCTTAAAAAGGAAAGGAAAGAAGAGATTGCCGTTTTTGACGTGTTTTTTAGACAAAATGGTATTATAACTTATTCGCTTGCGTGTGGGTTAGAAAGTGTTGTCGATTATATCCTAAATTTAAAGTTTGGCGAAGAAGAAATAGACTATTTAAAAAGTTTAAACATCTTTTGTGATGAATTTTTAACCTATTTAAAAAACTTTAAGTTTACAGGTGATTTATATGCCGTTCCAGAAGGTACGGTTGTTTTTCCAGGAGAACCAATTTTAACTATTAAAGCGCCAATTATGCAAGCACAACTTGTAGAAACGGCAATTTTAAATTTGGTTAACTTTCAAACCCTTATAGCATCTAAATCTGCAAAAATTTCTTATGCGGCAAAAGGTGATTCTGTTATGGAATTTGGTCTTCGCCGTGCTCAGGCACCAGATGCAGGTATTTTAGGGGCAAGGGCGGCTGTTATAGGTGGCTGTTCATCTACGTCTAACGTTTTAGCAGGTAAAAAATTTGGCATACCTGTTGCAGGAACTCACGCACATAGTTGGGTTATGAATTTTGAAGATGAATATACTGCGTTTAAAGCATATGCAGAAGTTTATCCAAATAATACCTTGCTTTTGGTTGACACCTTTGATACCTTAAAAAGCGGTGTTCCAAATGCCATAAAAGTATTTAATGAATTAAAAGAAAAGGGTTATAAACCAAAAGGAATAAGGCTTGACTCTGGCGACCTTGCATATTTAAGTAAAAAAGCAAGGCAAATGATGGATGATGCAGGTTTTACCGATACAATAATTTGTGCATCTGGCGATTTAGATGAATATTCAATTAATTCACTTAAAAACCAAGGTGCAAAAATTAACTTGTGGGGGGTTGGCACTAAACTTATAACAAGTGCGGATATGCCGGCTTTAGGTGGTGTTTATAAACTTTCTGCAATTATTGAAGATGATGGCACGGAAACACCTAAAATTAAACTTTCTGATAATACTGCAAAAATTACCAATCCTGGTTTTAAAAATTTTGCAAGGGTATACGATGATAAAACGGGGAAAGCAGAAGCAGACTTTATTTGCTTAAGGTCGGAAAAAAAAGTGGATACGTCTAAACCACTTGTTTTAACACACCCAACCGAAAAATGGAAGAAAATTACTTTTACAAACTATACTGTTAAATACTTACAACAAGACATTATTGTTGGTGGAAAACTTGTTTATAATCTCCCAACGTTAGCAGAAATTAAAGAGTATGCTAAAAACGAGTTAGAAACTTTTTGGGATGAATACAAAAGGCTTGATAGCCCTCACGTATATAAAGTTGACTTATCAGATAAATTATATGAATTAAAACGCCAAATGCTTATTGACATTAGGGGCGAATAATTGGTAAAAAATTGA
>JAGBSS010000228.1 GCA_017631725.1 Clostridia bacterium
CGTTTCGAAAGTGAAATAACCGACTATTATATTGATATTAATACGCCCGTACAAGACCATATTGTCCTTAAACCTGTTACAATCACATTGTCAGGACTTGTTGGCGATTATTTCTATTCGGTAAATAAGATTGAAGATTTTATTGCTTTAATTCCTACCAGCCTAAAACTTATTGAAGAATTTATGAATAGGGAATATCCTATTACACAACAAATTAAGCAAAAATGGAATGATTATATAAACGAAACTCCACAACCGCTAAAAATAGATTATACCGGGTTTAAAGATTCATCTACTTTGTTAGAGGGGAAAGCATCTAAGCAATTCCCAAAAATTAATATGAATACATTTGATGTGTTCTCGTTGTTTCAAGAACTTTATAAACTCAAATCTGCACAAACAAGAGCGTTTTTCTTTTTTGAAGCACTTTGGAAGGCTAGAATACCTTTTTCAGTTGAAACAACTTGGAAACGTTATGACAATATGGTAATTCAATCAATAACGCCAAAACGTGATAATAATGCGGATATAACAGAATTTTCAATCACCGTGAAACAAATAAATGTAACACAATCAAGAATTGAAACCCCGTCTCAATTTGCTAACAGATACGACCAACAAATTGCTGACCCCGTTGATAAAGGCGAGACACAAGGGGAAACAATATCGAGTTTAGGGGGTGTTCAATTTGCATAAATTAACAGTTTTGAAGAATGAGCCAAAACAAACCTTTACTGTTTCTCTTCAAGATAATATAAAAATACCGATGACGTTTGAATACAAAGCAAATCAAACAGGTTGGTTTTTAGGCTTTGAATACAACGGCAAAACCTATCAGAACATAAGATTAACAACCTCTTACAACCTTTTTAGAGGTTATCGTAATTGGCTTCCCTTTGGGCTTAGATGCGATACGCTTGACGGCTTAGAGCCTATGGACTTGCAAGATTTTTCAACAGGTTACGCAACTGTATATATTTTAAACAAATCGGATATAAACATAACAGAAAGTACTTACTATGTTAAAACTTCAACGTAATTATTATTGCGAATTTATAATTGCAAAAGACGAACAACTTAAAGAAATAACAGAAATAATTACAGTAAAGTATCCAACAACATTAAATTTAAGCACTTCTATTGGTTCTTACAACACTCCAAACAGCGCAAATCTGCAATTTATAAACCTTTCAAAAGAAATTCAAGGTAAAATTTGGAAAGACGTATTCATTGACAATGCCTCAAAACACATAGGTTTTAATTTATGGGCTGGCTATGGAAACTCACTTGCAAATGTTTTTTCGGGTTATATTGACGAATGCACTTCATATAAACAAGCCGGTAGTACAGATTGGGTTACGGAAATAAAAGCCTATCCGCAAGGTGCAAACATATATTTTAATGGCTTATCAAACGCTACTTATATACAAGGCACGCAGAGAAGCGACATCATACAAGACTTGATTTCATCAAAAGATATAAAACTAGGGTGTTTATCATTATCACTCAACAAGCCTATTACCAAAAACCAAACACTAATCGGGCAACCAATGGACTTGCTGGGTAAAAACTTTGCAGATTACAGAATATTTATAGAAAAAAAAGAACTTCATATTCTTGCAGATAGCGAAGTAATTGAAAATGAAACGCTTATAATTTCTGATGAAACAGGCTTACTTGGCAGCCCCCGTAGGGCAAACCAATTTTTAGAAATAGATATGATTTTTGAACCTCAAGCAAGTTTAGGGCGAATGATAACACTTAAAAGCAATACAATGCCACAATTTAACGGCGATTATATTGCAATGAGCATTAAACACTATGGAACAATAAGTCCGACAAAAAGCGGAACACTTATAACCTCAATGGTTTTGGCAAAGCCAAATGATAAAATACAAGAAGTGCCACGAGTTGAAGAAAAAACTTATACAGGCGAAACGACAACTTCAGGCTGGCAAAAACCTGTAAAGGGCGTAGTAACAAGCCCATTTGGGAAAAGAACAGACCCCATCACGGGTAAAACTCAAACTTCACATGAAGGTATTGATATAGGTGCAAACCTTAATACCCCCGTTGTTGCAGCCGCAGCCGGAATAGTTACGATGACTAAATATTACGGTGGTTATGGCATGTGCGTTCAAATGGATAACGGCACAAGTAATGGTAAAAAAATAACAACCCTTTACGGGCATTTAAGTTCTTGGAACGTACAAAATGGAGCAATGGTTCTAAAAGGGCAGACAATTGGCTATGTCGGTTCAACAGGAAAATCAACCGGCCCTCATTTACATTTTGAAGTTAGAGAAAACGGCGTTCCTGTTGACCCTAAGAAATATATAGGTACATTTTAATGATACAAAAATCAACACCCGATTTTAATGACTTAATGAGAATGGTTCAAACCTCTGTTTTTTCTCGGTTAAACTGTCATGGAATCGGCAAAATAATAGAATTCAATAAAACAAATCAAACTTGCACAATTCAACTGATGCAGTTGAAAGAGTTTAATAATACCTATTTTACACCAGCACCATTGACGGAAGTTCCTTTGATTATATACGGGCAAGGGAGTGCAAATATTACACTCCCCGACCCCACCGGTTCAATTTGCTTGGTGTTATTTTTAGACCGAAACGCTGATAGTTTTATGCAAACAGGCGAAATGTATGCACCTACAACAACAAGAATGCATGATTTTACTGACTGTGTTGCAATTTCAACATTTTATACATTAAATAACCCGCTTTTAAACTATGACGACACGGCACTTTCATTGATTTACACAAAAACCGTTGAAGAAATAGTTTTTACGGCCGTAATTAAAAACTTTGCCGACAAAATTTATCTGAATACGACAGACGGAACAAGCAACGCAACAATTAATGTTCAGGTAACAAACC
>JAGBSS010000229.1 GCA_017631725.1 Clostridia bacterium
CGGAAGTTACAATTGTAAAATCTGCATTTCTTCCGCTAATTTCCCCCATTATTTTTCTTTTTCCCTTGTCCCTGTTTCCACCACATCCAAAAAGGCAAATAACCTTTTTTTCGCATATTTTTCTTAATGATTTAAGAGTTTTTTCCAATCCGTCTGGTGTATGAGCATAGTCTACAAAAACGCTAAAGTCTTTTTTATAAACAAGTTCTAATCTTCCGTCAACTCTATTCAGCTTATTTAAGTTTTTTGCTATCGCATCAGTTTTTATGCCAAGCAATGCACAAGCCGTGCTTGACGCTAACGCATTTTCTACGTTAAATTTGCCAATATACGGAATATTAATTTTGTAAATTTCATCAAATAAATTTAAAATAAATTGAGTAGCATCTGACTTTTCTTTTAGTTCTATAGCAAACACGTCTGCAGGGTTGTCTAACCCATAACTAATGGTTTTTTCGTTAGATATAAGTTCTCTACCCACACTATCATCGCTATTTACAACGTAGTAATTTGCCCTATTTTCATTAAAAAGTTTAAGTTTTGCTTTTTTATACTCTTCCATATCTTTAAAGTAATCTAAATGGTCTTGAGAAAAGTTTGTAAAAACTGCTATCTCAAAATTTATTCCTTCTACCTTATTTAGTTTTAGTGCGTGGGCAGAAACTTCCATAACGGCAACCTTTACCCCATCTTTTAGCATATCGGCAAAAAGTTTATGCAAGGTTAATGGGTCTGGGGTTGTCAAACTTGGCTCTATTACTTTGTCTGCATAAAAAGTGCCTAAAGTTCCGATTAAGCCTGATTTTACTCCAGATTTTTCTAAAATAGACCTTATCATAAAAGAAGTTGTTGTTTTTCCGTTAGTTCCCGTGACGCCTATAATTTTTAAGTTTTTATGAACGTCTCCGTAAAAAGCACTTGCAATTTTACTCATTGCGATACGTGAATTTTTAACAATTATCTGTGGCAAAGGTGCTCCCGTTTCTTTTTCTGAAACAATAGCAACTGCACCATAGTGAAAAGCTTGTTTTGTATAATCGTGCCCATCTTTAACGTCCCCTTTTATGCAAATAAATAAACTGCCTTTAAAAACGGAATTGCTATCTATTGTCACGTCTAAAATTTCCGTATTTAAATCGCCCCTAACGTCTATAATATCTAAGTCTTTTATAAGAGTAGAAAGTTTCATATTTATTCTCCTTTAAGGTGTTTACTAAATTATATTTTTAAACGTAAAAATTATATTAAAAACTATTGTCTAACCTTGCCGATATGTGTCGCAACTAAAAACACGCCAACTAAAAGTTAGCGTGCTTTTATCTGTCTTTTTATATTAAAGATTTTATATTTTTTAACGATATTATACCTTCAAAAATTTCTTTTGCATAAGGGGCGGCAACCGTAGAGCCGTAATACTGCCCAACCGGTTCATCAATTATAACTAAAGCCAAGTATTTGGGCGAATTTGCAGGGAAATATCCAACGAATGAAGAAACGTATTTGCCTTGAGCAATAACTCCGTTTTGATATTTTTGTGCAGTACC
>JAGBSS010000230.1 GCA_017631725.1 Clostridia bacterium
ATTTTACCATCTTTAAAGGTTAAACTAACGTTTTCAAACTTAACACCGTTTTGAATTGATGGTGCGTTGTAAGTTATTGTTCCGTTAACCGAATTTTTAACGGGGGCAGTATAAATTTCCCCATCTGGAATATTATGCTCGCCCGAGCATTTTTTACTGCCAATGCCTTTAATAGAAAAACTGATATCGGTATCCTTTGCAACAATACGCACTTTGTCTGCCACGTTAAGCCTTTTTGCAAGCGCATCCATTGCCCTGTCCATTTTAGAATAATCTAAATTGCAAACGTTAAAATAAAAATCTTCAAAGGCATCTGTAGACATACTTGCTTGTTGAGCCATACCTTCGGTTGGGTAGCGTAAAATTACCCACTTGGTCTTTTTAACCCTTATTTCGTGGTGAACGGGGTGAGAATAAAATTCGCTTTCAATTTGCATATTTTCTTCTGGCACGTCGCAATTTTCACTAAAATTGTTGCCACCCCTAATGCCTATATAAGCATCCATTTCTTGCATGCGATAACTATCGAACTTTGCCTTTAAACGTGCATATTCTTCGCTTGTACCAAGTAAAAGTTCTCTATTAACCCTGTTATCAAAAATTTCTACAAAAGGATAAGCTCCAACCTTATACGCTTCTTTAACCAAGGCGGAAACAAGCATATAATCAACACCCCTTGCCTCTATTAGAATTTTTTCACCCTTTTTTAAAGAGCAAGAATAGTTAATTAAGTTGTAAGCAAGTTTTAAAATTCTTTCATCACGCATAAAACACCAATATTTTTAACGATTTTTATATATTATATAACTAAAATCAACTTTTATAAAGTATTTTTTAGATATAATTATAAAAATATTTGCAATAAAACAAAAAAGAAGTTATAATATTAGGGAAAAGTTAAATTTTTACTTTAGAAATTATTTTTTGTTGGAGGAAATTTTCAATGGCATTAGTAAACTCAAAAAAAATGTTTGAGCAGGCTTACAAAAACGGCTATGCAATCGGCGCTTTCAACGTTAACAACATGGAAATCGTTCAAGGTATAACCGAAGCATGTAAAGAAGAAAAAGCACCTGTAATACTTCAAGTATCAAAGGGTGCAAGGGCATACGCAAACCACACCTACCTTGTAAAATTAGTAGAAGCAGCGGTTTTAGAATGTCCAGATATTCCAGTAGTATTACACTTAGACCACGGTCCAGATTTCGAAACTTGTAAATCTTGTATCGATGGTGGTTTCACTTCCGTTATGATAGACGGTTCTCACCTTCCTTTCGAAGAAAATATTGCTTTAACCAAAAAGGTTGTTGATTACGCTCATGAACGTGGCGTTACCGTAGAAGGCGAACTTGGTACTTTAGCAGGTATTGAAGATGACGTTAAAGTTGAACACGGTGCTGAAAGCTACACCAAACCTGAAGAAGTTATAGAATTTGTAACCAGAACCGGTGTTGATAGCTTAGCAATTGCAATTGGTACAAGCCACGGTGCATATAAATTTAAACCAGAACAATGCACCAGAAACGAACAAGGTATTTTAGTTCCACCTGCACTTCGTTTCGATATTTTAGAAGAAGTTTCTAAAAAACTCCCTGGTTTCCCAATAGTATTACACGGTTCTTCTTCCGTTCCACAAGACTACGTTAAAATGGTAAACGAAAACGGCGGTAAAATGCCAGATGCTATCGGTGTTCCAGAAGAACAATTAAGAAAAGCAGCTGCATTATCTGTTTGCAAAATTAACATTGACTCTGACCTTCGTTTAGCAATGACCGGTACAATCCGTAAGTTCTATAACGAACACCCAGACAAGTTTGACCCAAGAGAATATTTAAAACCTGCAAGGGCAAACATTAAAGAAATTGTTAGACACAAACTTATCAACGTTTTAGGTTGTGCTGGCAAAGCAGAAGAATGCAAATAATTTAGATTAAAAACCTTAAAACTCGGCTTTAACAAGCCGAGTTTTTATTTTATCTTTAAAAAATAACTTGATATAAACGTTTTGATGTGATAAAATTATATCGCAACACAGTTAAATATTTCACAACATAGGCATACTATCGGTAAAGACGTATGCCCTTTATTCCTATGTTGTGGGAACTGTGTTGCAACTGTGGGTAATGCGTTTTTCGGTGCGTTACCTAATGGTAACGTACTTTTTTTGTTTGGAGATAAATATGGAAAAAAACGCAATTAAGGAAATATTTTATGCAACTCAAGATTGCAAAAACGTGGAAATTGATAAAAACAGCCAAAATTATAAAGACTTAAAAGAAAAAGAATTTGCTTTTAAAGAAGTTTTAAATTACAATGCAGTTGACAAGTTTGAAGAGTATATGCAAGCATACAAAAAAGTAATAGAAGAGTGCAACAGCGTTTATTATGAACGTGGATTTAAAAGGGGTGCAGATACTATTTTATCCGTGATGGAAAATAAATAAAAATTTATTAAAAAAGGGTAGCGAAAATTCGCTATCCTTTTTAAAACACGTTTTCGATGGTCACTTTAAAGGTGTTGGGGATTTGCTCTACTAATTCTTTTAACACTTCTATTTTAGAAAGGGCATCTTCCCACTTTTCTTGTTCCACTAACGTTACCGTTTCTGAAAGCGTTTAATATCCACAATCCGCTCATATGGAGATTGGTTCTGTTATTGGCAGGAACCCCTGCTGAAATACCGTCATACTCCTCGGGAAATCTCTGGGCAAGCATCATCGACTGCTGACCGCCCGTGGACGTTCCGAAGAAATATGATTTTTCTATGGGGCTTCCATAATATTCTTCGGTAATAAGCTTACCTGCTTTTGTCATTAAATAAGTTGCTCGCCAACCGAAATCCTTTATAAGATCGGGATTGTTCACACCACTGTCGCGACCTCTGGAGGTCCCCATATCAGTATTGATGACGGCATACCTTTCTCGTGTCCTGTTTGCCAAAGTCCCATAGTGAATGGTTCCTGCCATACCGCCGTTACCCAGCCCGAGAAAGCATCCGTTCCAGCCATCGGGAAGCCAGAGCTCATGTCGGATATACGATCCGGCTCCAGGTTTGGAAACGAGAACTACTCTGACGAACGAAGGCATATCTTCAAACACGCGACCGATAGGGTCTATATAGGTTTCGGATTCATAAATCACATCTACTATTTCGGTATGCAGATCACGAAGTCCTGCAATAAGCTTTTCGCTGATATTAAAACTCATAATACACCTCTAATTAAAAGCACTTCTCAAGCCTTTGCTTTTTACAGTTCTCTACTTTCCCACAGTGATAACAAAGCTCGTTTTTACTCGTGCCGATATAGAAAAACTCAGAAATATTATTAACCGTAGTTTCGGCGATATTATTCAAAGCCTCCTCGGTAAGGAAAGCCTGGTGGGATGTAAGGATAACGTTTGGCATAGAAATAAG
>JAGBSS010000231.1 GCA_017631725.1 Clostridia bacterium
AAGAGAAGAATAAGAAAGGAGGAGGCAAATAATGGCACAGTTTGAAGGTAAAGAAAGACGTCAGGCGAAGATTGACGTTTGCCTTAAAGAATATGGTATGGTTACTCTTGAAGAAGCAAAAGAGCTTTGCGAATCAAAGGGCATCGAAGTTGATAAAATTGTTAAAGGTGTTCAGCCAATCGCATTTGAAAATGCTGTTTGGGCTTACACATTAGGTTGTTCAATCGCACTTAAAAAAGGCGTAACTAACGCTGCTGACGCTGCTGAAGCAATCGGTGAAGGCTTACAGGCTTTCTGTATCCCAGGTTCAGTTGCTGAAACAAGAAAAGTAGGTTTAGGTCACGGTAACTTAGCTGCAATGCTCCTCCGTGAAGAAACAAAATGTTTCTGCTTTTTAGCAGGTCACGAATCTTTTGCAGCAGCAGAAGGTGCAATTAAAATTGCATTAAACGCAAACAAAGTAAGGGTTAAACCTTTAAGGGTTATCTTAAACGGCTTAGGTAAAGATGCTGCGTTTATTATTTCAAGAATTAACGGCTTTACTTACGTTGAAACGGAATTTGACCCATATGCAGAAGAAGTTAAGGTTTTAGAAGAAAAAGCTTTCAGTAAAGGTGCAAGGGCAAACGTTAAGTGCTACGGCGCAGACAACGTTCCAGAAGGTGTTGCAATTATGAAACTTGAAAACGTTGGTGTTTCTATAACAGGTAACTCAACCAACCCAACCAGATTCCAACACCCTGTAGCAGGCACTTATAAAAAATGGTGCGTAGAAAATGGCGTTAGCTATTTCTCTGTAGCATCTGGCGGTGGAACAGGTAGAACTTTACACCCAGATAACATGGCTGCTGGTCCTTCTTCTTATGGTATGACCGATACAATGGGTAGAATGCATAGCGATGCTCAATTTGCAGGTTCATCTTCTGTTCCTGCTCACGTTGAAATGATGGGCCTTATCGGTATGGGTAACAACCCAATGGTAGGCGCAACCGTTGCTTGTGCAGTTGCTGTTGAAGAAGCATTAAAAGCATAATAAATTGCATAATTTAACTTGTTAAGCAATTAGACACATCATTTAAAGTTTTTTGTGATGTGTCTAATTTAATATATAAGATTTTTTTAAACTTTTTATGTAAAGGAGCAGTAATGCAAGACACTAAAAAGGAGTTAACGCTAAAATACATAGATTTTTTGCGTTCTATTTGTTTAATAGAAACCCCGTCTGACTCTAAAGAGAGTATTGACGAAATGGTGACTGTAATTGAGAATTTTGCGTTGTCGCAAGGTTATAAAACCGAACGAATTCCATTTTCAAAAGCAGGGGATTTTCTTTTAGTTAAATCTAATTGCCACTTAGAAAAACGCCCTGTTATGTTGATGGCTCATATGGACACAGTTCATAAAAAGGGCGCATTTGGCGAAGAAATTGTTAAAATTGATGGAAATACTATGGTTGGACCAGGTGTAATAGACTGCAAAGGTGGTATTGCCACGGCATTTTACGTTTTAGAACTTTTGCAAGGTTTGAACGTGCCGGTAAAATTGCTATTAACTTCTGATGAAGAGGTTGGTGGAATTTACTCGGGGCAGAAAGGATTTGATATAATGGTAAAAGAAGCGAAAGAGTCTGTGGCGGTTTTAAACCTTGAATCTGGTTCTCCAAAACAGGTGACAGTGTCTAGAAAAGGTATTCTTAAAATGGTAATGGAGACGAGTGGTGTTTCTGGACACGCTGGCAATGCCTATTTTGATGGCGCAAATGCCATTAAAGAAGCCGCCCACGCAATAATTGAAATAGAAGAAATGAGTAAAAAAGATGGAATTACCTTTAATTGTGGTGTTATAAGTGGCGGAACTGTTGCAAATGTTATTCCTGATAAGTGTGAAGTTGAAATTGATATAAGGGTAGTAAGTTTAGAAGACGTTGATAGGGCACAATCTTTAATGTTAGACTTATGTAAAAAAACGGTTGTTCCTAACACAAAGAGAAGTGTAAAACTAATTAGTTCTAGGCCACCAATGTTAGAAAACGAAAAAAATCTTGCTTTACTTGACCTTTGGAATAAATGTGCAAAGAATCGTGGGATACAAGAATACAAGGGAGTAAAAAAGGGTGGTGGCAGTGATGCTGCATACACCGTTATGGCAGGCGTGCCAACATTGTGTTCTTGTGCAATGGAAGGTTCTCATTTGCATACAATAAACGAAAAAGCAGACCTTTCTTCTTTAGAGGAGAGAGTTTGCTTAATATGTGATACAATTATATTGTTGCAAGAAAAACAATAATTAGAAATGGATATTTGTTGTTTAATAATTGCTAAAAACGAGCCCAATTATTAAAGTAAAAAAAACTAAAAGTTGCTTTAAGCCACCTTGAGAAATCAGGGTGGCTTTTGTTGTTTTTTTGTCAATAGGGGAAGAAAAAATTTTTTAAAGTTTTTTTAATTTTCAACTTTTTTTAAAAAAAATTTAAAAAATAAAAAAATGTCGTAAAAAATAGCAAAAATTGTCGAAAAAACCCTAAAAACCCCCAATTTTTTTCTAATAAAATAATATTTATGACAAAATAAAATTTTTTAATAAATTTAAGTAAAAAGTCTTTACAATACGTAGTTTTTTTGGTATAATACCGTTGTATACTTGTGGGGTAGTTTCGCCTTTTTTCGGAAATGGCAAAAAAACCACACTAAAAAACGAGAAAAAAAACATTTTTATAAAAGGAGTTTTTTATGAAAAAGAGAAGAATTTTAAGTCTTATCTTAGCACTCACAATGTGCGCTTCATCAGCGTTTGCATTCGGTTGCCGTGGTGGCGGTGGCTGGGACGTAGACGAAACAAAGGTTCAAGTTTACGTTGGTCCTTACAACGGTGGTTGGGGTTCAGACTTCGTAGAAGTTTGGAAAACCGCTTATGAAGAAATGCACAAAGACACAGTTTATCAAACCCCAGATGGCGAAAAAGTTGGCGTAGAAATTAAATACTCTGTAGACGGTTCTTACGGCGGTCAACTTGCAACAACTACAAGTAGTGTTCACGACATTATTTTAGCAGAAGTTGTAGACTATAGAGATTTAGTTAGCAATGGCGACTTGGTAGACGTTTCTAGTTGGGTAAGTGAAGTTAACCCATACGATGGAAAAACTATTAAGAGCAAAATGACTGATGACCAAATTTCCTTCTTTACCGATGATTCTAAAATTAAAATGGAAGCACAAAAACAAGAAGAAATTAACAAAAATGGTTCATCAAGTATAAATCCATACGACCAATTCTATGCTGTTCCATCTTATCAAGCTACATACAACATGTACTATGATAGACAA
>JAGBSS010000232.1 GCA_017631725.1 Clostridia bacterium
ATGAAAGTTGGTATTTCAACGGCATCTTTATTTCAAAGAAAAAATTGTGAAGATGCTTTAAAGTTTTTAAGTGATAATAATATTGACGTGGCAGAAGTTTTTTTAGAATCTTTTTGCGATTACACCAAAAAGTTTGGTAGAGTTTTAAAAAAGGTTAATAAAAATACCAAAGTGCATTCTTTTCACGTTTTAACCACTCAATTCGAGCCACAACTTTATAGTTTAAATAAAAGGGCAAGTGAAGATTCTTTTAAAATTTTAGAAAACGTTTTAAAATGTGCTAAAATTATGGGGGCTAAAAATTACACCTTTCACGGCCCTGCAAGGCTTAAAAAAACTCCGATAGTTTTAAACTATGCTCGCCTTGGTGAAATCACTTTAAGAATTCAAGAACTTTGTGCAAAATACGGCATAACGTTAACGTATGAAAACGTGCATTGGGGATACTATAATTTCGTAGGTTATTTTAAAGAATTAAAAAAATATTGCCCTAATTTAAAGGCAACGCTTGATATAAAACAGGCTCGCCAAAGCGGGGTAGAAGTTTTTGACTTTATAGATGAAATGGCAAGCGATATCAATACCGTACATATATCAGACGTGGATAGCACGGGCAAAATGTGTTTGCCGGGCAAGGGGGAAATAGACTTTGAAAGCCTATTTAAAAAATTAAAATCTGTTAATTTTAACGGCGCTATAATTTTAGAAGCATACCCAGCAGATTTTACCGATATAGAAGAACTTTTGCAAAGTTATAACTACGTTAAAAATATGGCGGAAAAAATTTTTAGTTAAGATATAATTTTACTTTTCTTAAATTAAAAAGGACTGAATTTTCAGTCCTTTATTTTTATACTAAAAACGGTTCTTTGCCTTCTCTATGAATAACAATTTCATCTATAACGCTGTTGTTTCTAAAGTTAAGCAAGAATATTATAGTTTGTGCAATATCAATGGGATTAATCATAGGTTGACCGGATAGGTCTGGTCTGGTTAATTTAATCATATCCGTCATAACTCCGCCAGGGTTTATAACGTGTACTCTTACTCCCTTTTTAAATATTTCCGTTGCAAGCGACTTGAAAAACCAATAAGTGCGTGTTTGCTTGCAGTATAAGTGTTTTGGTTTTCGTATCCTAAATGCCCCACAACAGACGACACGTTTATTATTGTTCCTTTGTTATTAATTAAATCGGGTAATACTTTTTGAGTTAAAAAATAAGGGGCTTTAACGTTAAGATTAAATATTTTATCAAACTCTCCCACACTAATTTGGTCAAAAGGAGTATTTTGTGCAACGCCTGCGTTGTTTATCAAAACGTCAATGCTATTAAACGTTTCTTTTACCTTTAAAAGCATTTCATCTAATTTGTCAACGTTTGTAAGTTCAAAAGGGTAGCACTCGCATTTAACACCAAGTTGTAAAATTTCATTTTTTAAACTTAATAAACTTTCCTGATTTCTGCCTGCAAACAAAATTAGGTTTGCCCCTTCTAAGGCTAAACTTTTTGCAATAACTTTTCCAATGCCACCGGTAGCACCGGTTAATAAAATGTTTTTACCTTTAATTAAATTTTCCATAATTCACCTTTTAATTATTTTAGCACGAAAGTAAATTTCAGTCAATAATAAAAGTAGTGTCATAAAGCAGTTGAAAAACAAAAATAATTTTCTACACTCTCTGCAAAGGAGGTAAAATATGATATTTTATTTTAACGCCGCCGGTTTAGCCGTCGGCAGTGTTCCAACAAGAGTGTTTCAAGGCTCTAACAAGGCTTCTGAAATTATTTTTGCTTGTCCCACAGATAAAAGCAACGTGGTAGAAGTTGCTTTTACTTTGGCTAATGGCAAAAGTACACCTTGTTTTTTAATGGATTCTATAAAATCCGTTGGGGGAGTGTTTGACAACGAGGGAGAAGAGTTTAATTTCTGGAAATTTTCCCTTTTATCTAACATTACCTATGCTTGTGGACCTGTAAACGTTCAGTTTTTTGTTAACAACGCAACAGGGGAAAGGCTTGCTACTGCGACCTGCTCTTTTATGGTAGAAAAAGGGGTAATTGCAGAAGAGCCGGAAAAAACTGACACTTGGGAACAAGTTGTGTCAAAACTTGCACTATTAAACGATGTGGGTGATTTAATAGCAAAGAAAGAAAGCATAGATGAAATCGTGGCAAACTTTAGCCAAATTCAAAATGCTTTCCCAAGACTTATTGCTTTGGCAGAAAGCGCATCTAAAGCGGTTGCTTACGATAATTACGAAGAATGTGTAAACGCATTTTTAGTGGCAGATGCAACCGAGTATAAGATAGGACAAAGCGTTTATATTAAAGAACTTCACGTGCCAGACCTTTGGGTTTTTAGCATAGAAAGTAATTTTGAGAATTCTAATTTTTCTGGCACACCAGAAATTTTAGCAAGGCTTGATACAGAAGGCTTTATTAGAGTTGGATATTATAAACTTTCTAAGTTGGAAACCTTAAAAGTAGATTTATCTAACTATGTGATGAAAAGCGAAATAGACGTTATAGATAATGCCGATGGCACGGCAACTTTGGTTTTAAACGTGGGTGCGTAAATGAAAGCATTTAGTAAAATACAAGCCAACAAAAACGGAGATTCTTTCTATTTAGAAAAGGCTTTAGTTGCAGGAAGAATTTTGCCAATAACAAAAATTAATTATTGTGGCGAAATTTTCCCAATAGTAGAAGATGGCATTAAGCAAGGAAATAGTTTTACGGATATTTCAGACAATTCTAACTTACCTATAAAAAAAGTGGAAATATATGGCGAAACGGTTCAGCAAACTTATTTAGGATATAACCATTTACCCCAAAATTATATAAGTTGTGGTTTAAGTTCTTCTGTAATTATAAACGGAATAACGTTTGCGGTGGATAATATCGGTCGAATTCAACTTTTTGGCACCACAACGTCAAAAGCGACATTTGTGATAGCTAATGAAAGTTCGTTTTTAACTTTAGAAAAGGGAAAAACCTATTATCTTTACGGGAGTGAAAATTCTGCATTTAATAATGCGTATTTAGAACTTACAGGTCTTTCTTCTGGTCAAAAAATTATTTGCTATAGTCAACCTGTTCCATTTATTGCTAACGATGTGCAATATAAATTAGAACTTATAATCGAGGCAAATACCGATATTATCAATAAAGAGTTTCTTCCAATGATAACGGAAACAGAAGAGCACGTTTTTGAGCCATACGTTGGGCTTTATGCAAGCCCATCTAATGCTTATCCGCAAGAGATTTATAGTGTGGGTAAAAACGATTTGGAGATAGAGTATAGCATTGGGGAAACAATCTATGTAGAGACTATTCCCACTACTACTTTTTTAACAAATGGCCAGCAAATAAAACTTAATCTTGCAAGGGTTGGAGAGTTTGTGGATAAACTTATAATAGACGTAGAAAATAACAAAGTTTTATACGAGCATTATACCGATTCGTTTGGATTAGATACAAGCAGTAGTGTAGCGCCTGCAATGGACTGTAAGTTTGTTACATCAAGATATGGTTATAAACAAGTTATATGTAATATGGCAAG
>JAGBSS010000233.1 GCA_017631725.1 Clostridia bacterium
CTTGTTAAAGATTCAGATGTTATCAAAGCACTTGAATGTTGTTCTCTGAGCAATACACATCAGCAGGAAGATTGTGACAATTGTCCTTTCAATGAGCTGCCCCAAACTATTTGTCAAAATCTTTTAGCATATTATTATGCAACGTTTAACGGAGATAAAAAGGTAAAAAGAATAAAAAGATTTTTATCATTTTTAGATGCAGAAGAATCAAAGAGTGTAGAAGAAGTTTTATACAAAATTAAAAATGGCAAGGGTGGTGTTCCTTTTAGCACAGAGTCTGGCGGAAACGCAGTAAACTTTGTCACTATGCACTCTTCTAAAGGGTTAGAATACCCCGTTGTTATCGTTTGTGGGATAGAAAAAGGGCTTAATTACGATGACATTAAAAAAGAAGTTTATAAAGATGAAGAGTTTGGCTATTGCTTTAAGTTTTACGATGATAACTTAAGGGTATCTCATAATGATAAATACAGGTTGCTTGTAAAAGACAAGGTAAAAAAAGAAGTAATTAAAGAAGCAACAAGGCTTTTTTACGTTGCTTTAACAAGGGCTAAATATTCCCTTTACGTTGTAGGGCACTCTGCTGATGAGAGAAATGTTGAATATAACGGCGCTAAACGTTATTTAGATTTTATTCCTGCAAGTTTGCCTTGTTCTACTTATACTGAACAAGAGTTAAAAGAACTATCAATAAAAAAAGAGCCAAGAAAAATTATAATTTCTAAAACAGATGGCGAAAAACTTAAAGAGTTTGAAAAAAGGTATTCTTTTATCTATCAAAACCAAAAAGATACAACGTTATCATTAAAAACTTCTGTCACGGGTGCAATAAGTTTAGACACAGAAGAAAATTACGTTAAACCTTATTTTGAAGAAACAACGTTAGATGATAGAGTAAAAGAAAGGGGCATAACGGCACACAAGTTTTTAGAACTTTTAGATTTTACCCGTATGGACCTTGCAAAGCAACAAGCCGACGAGATGGTGGCAAGTGGGCTTATAGAAGAGAAAGACTTACAAGACATTGAGTTAGATAAAATAATTAATAGCCTTTCTTCTCCAATATTTAGTGAAATTGCAGATAAAAAACTTTACAAGGAAAAAAGTTTTTTGGCAAAAATTCCGGCAAGATTAGTGACAGGGCAAGATACCGACACGGAAATTTTAGTTCAAGGTGTTATTGACCTTTTAGCAGTTGATAATGATAGTGCTATTGTAATAGACTATAAATATTCGGGCAAGGATAAAAATGCACTAAAAGCCACTTATCAAAAGCAACTTGACCTTTATTCTATTGCAATAGAGCAAGCGTTAAACGTTAAGGTTGTAAAAAAGGCAATATTATCGCTTAAAACGGGTGAAATTGTAGAAATCGACTAATTTCGACTAAAGAAGAGCAAAATAGATAAATTACCACCTAAAAAAAGGGTTATCTTTTTATAGGTTATGGTAATAAATAAAATTTTAAACTCAATTAAAGCATTTTTAAAAGCGGGTGGAGATGATTTAGTTTTTTTAATCTCTGCCTTGCTTTTACTTTTTTTAGGAACAATTTTCACTTTCTGCACACCATTTAAAAGGCAAAAGGCATCTTTTTTTGCACATTTAATAGTTTTTTTAAACGTATTTATAATTAATTTTGCCTTATATATTTTGGGCGATTTTTCCATAGAAAAAATCTGTATGCTTTCCGTTAGTTTGTATTGCGTAAGTTTAGTTGCTTATATTCCAAGCTTAATAGTTAGTAAAAAACGCACGTTAAAAAAAGAAGAAAAGGAACTTATAAATTTTATAGATAAAGAAATGGCAAAAGGGTTGAAAGTAGAGAGATTAGAAGAAAAGGAAAACCTATTAGAAAAAGAAAAGCAGGCAAAGGAAAGTGTTAGCATAGATTTTTCACACGTTAAGGGGGTAATAAAAAGGTTAGAGTTTTATCCGTTGTCCGTGCAAGAGAAAAAGCAAGTTAAAGAGTTAGAAAAGGAAATTTTTCTTGCAGAGAGCCAAGGCAGTAAGAGTAGCAATTTAGGCAACCTAAACGATTATTTGACTATTTTATTAAAAATAATGGCAAAGTACGGTGTTTAAACTTGTAAAAAAAATGTAAAAGCATTGCAATTATATAATTTATGGTGTATAATATAAAAAATTATGTATTTTCGGTGATAAAAATGATATTTAAGAAAAAGCAAAAAGCTACTGAAAAATTCCAGAAAATTGTTGTTTCTGAAAACAACTTGCTTGATACAGCCAATGGCTACAATAGGCTTAGGGATAATATTTTATTCATAAATGCAGACGGGGATAAAAAGGTTATTCAAATGGGTTCTGCAGTTGCAAAAGAAGGTAAAACAACCATTTGTTCTAATTTAGCGGTAAGCCTTGGTTTAACGGAAAAGAAAGTTGTTGTTGTAGACCTTGACTTTAGAAAACCAAAAATTCACAGAATGTTTGAAGAAGATATGGAAAACGGTATTGCAGAATACGTTTTAGGCACAGCTACGTTAAACGACGTTATTAAGCCAACCAAATATAAAAACGTAGATATTATAACAAGGGGTGAAAAAATTTATAACGTATCTTTAGTTTTATTATCTAACAAATTTGCAGAACTTATTAATTCTTTAAAAGAAAAATACGATTTTGTTCTTTTAGACTGTGCTCCTATTTTACAAGTATCAGACTATATTCACATCGGCACCGTTGCAGACGGAATGCTCTTTGTTGTAGCACACGAATTAACCACCAAAAACATGGTTGCAGATGCGGTTAAAGAAGCAAAGAAAAACGGTATAAATTTACTTGGCACGGTATTTTCTATGTATGACCCAAGAAGTGCAACGGGTAGATATTATTACGGATATTCTAACAAGTACAATTATTATCGAAGCTATTATCAAGAAAACAAAGATAAATAAATATAATTGGGGGGTTTATGATAGATATTCACACACACGTCTTGCCTTTTGTAGACGATGGTAGCGAATCGCTTTCACAATCTCTTGAAATGGTAAAAACTGCTTGCGAGCAGGGTGTCACAGATATGTTTTTAACACCACACCGCAGGCACGAATACAACACTACCCCAGAAGAAACTATAGAAGTTTTTAATAATTTCAAAAAAGAAGTCGAAAAGCTAGATTTGCCAATTAATTTATATCTTGGTAACGAAATTTTTTATAAAATAGACACGGTAGATAAACTTTTAAATTCTCATCGTCTTACTATGAACAATAGTAAATACGTTTTGATAGAGTTTAGCACAATTTATCCAATAGACGTAGAAGAAGCCGTTTATAAAATTTTAAGGGCAGGGTTTATACCTATTATTGCACACGTTGAAAGATATCGTTACTTTACAGCAGAAAATTATTTCGAAGTTAAAAAAATGGGTGCGCTTTTACAAGTAAATGCCGATTCTATCGTTGGTAAAGAAAAAAGGCGCAGACAAAAAACAATAGACTTTTTGTTTAAACAGCAACTTGTAGATTTTGTTGCAAGCGACTATCACGCAAATAGGCCCAACTTACTTAAAGAAGCATATAGGGTAATAGAAAAGCGTTTTGGTGAAGAAGCAGCACAAGTAGTATTCAATTTAAAAGCAAAAGAAATTATAAAAGGTTAGGCGAAAGTCTAACCTTTTAAAAAGGAATAAAATGCAAAAAACGTTAGTTGCCATTGGCGGGGGTGAAATTAAAAATAAAACCACCCTAAAAATAGATGAATACGTTGCAAACCTTGCCAAACAAAAGGCTTTCCCTAGCAGGGCAAACGCATTGTTTATTGGCACGGCATCACACGATAGTATGCCGTATTTTAATAGTTTTAGAAAAACGTATACTTCTGTTTTTGATATTAAGGTAGACGTTGCTTTAATAGTTTACGGAGAAATGAACGTAGAGCATATTAAAGAAAAAATAGACAGGGCAGACTGCATTTACGTTGGCGGTGGCGACACTGTTTATATGCTTGAAAAATGGAAACAAACGGGGCTTGATAAACTTTTAATAGATGCATATAACAATGGCAAAATAATTGCAGGGCTTTCTGCCGGCGCAATTTGTTGGTTTAAGGATATGTATACCGATTACGAGATTATGCGTGGCGTTTCGGCAGAATATAGTTTACAAAGTGGGCTAAACATTATAAACGGGCTTTTTTGTCCACACTTTAACGAAAGAGAGCAAGATTTTTTAATTGCTTTTAATAAAGGGGAGTTTAAAAAGGCTTACGCTTGTGAAAACGATTCTGCAATTGTTTTTGTTAATGGGGAGCCGATAAAAAGTTTATCTTCTGGCGGAAAGGCATATATAATAGAAAAGATAAACGGAAATATAGTTAAGAAAGAATTTTAATGGAAAAAATAAATTATTACAACAAGTTTATATTAGAAACCGAAGCTTTAAAAAACAGCAATAAAACAAGCCTTTTGTTGCATTGTTGTTGTGCCCCTTGTGCAAGTTCGGTTATTGAAGTTTTAAATAA
>JAGBSS010000234.1 GCA_017631725.1 Clostridia bacterium
ATATTGTAGTTATGCACGGCCAAGTTGCGGGCTACAAAACCAATGAACAAGCAGAACTTATTTCCATTCCTAAACTTAAAAATAAAAATATTGACTATTTAGCACTTGGGCATTACCACAGTTTTTCTCAAGCGCCTATAGACAACAGGGGAAGTTATGCCTATAGCGGTTGTTTAGACGGCAGAGGTTTTGATGAAACGGGAAAAAAGGGTTTTGTTTTAGTAGAAGAAACTGAAAATGGTTTTTCTACAGAGTTTATTTATTTTTCTTCAAGAGAATTTGTTGAAAGTCAATATGAGATTAACGGCGAATTTTCTTGGTGGGAGCAAGTTGATGCAATAGAAAACTCTTTAATAAGTAAATATTCTGAAAATTCACTTGTAAAATTAATTTTAAAAGGCGGTTTAAAAGCCGATTATTTTAAAGACGTTAACGGGCTTGTTGAAAGGCTAAATCAAAAGTTTTTTTTCGCCAAGGTTTACGATAAAACAAGCCTTGACATTAACGTTAAAGACTTTGAATTTGACAAGTCTATTAAAGGTGAGTTTGTTCGTTCTGTTTTAAACAGCAACCTATCAGAAGAAGAAAAAAATTCTATAATAATTTGCGGTTTAAACGCATTAAAGGGGGAAATATAAAATGAAACTTATAAAATGCTATATTTCTTCTTTTGGCAAGTTTAAAGATTTTTCTTACTCTTTTAAAGATGGATTAAATACTATTTTGGCAGATAACGGTTGGGGAAAATCTACCTTTGCGTGCTTTTTAAAATCTATGTTTTATGGTTTAAACGGCACGGGTAAACATTCTATTACTGAAAACGAAAGGCGTAAGTTTAAGCCATGGAATTCCATAGAAAAATTCGGTGGCAGTTTAGAATTTTCATACAAGGATAGAAACTTTAAAATAGAAAGATTTTTTGGCAATAAAGAGTCGGAAGATAGTTTAAAACTTTTCGATTTAGATAACGGAAAAGAAGTAGATTCTTCTAATTTAGGCGCGAGAATTTTTGGGCTTGATGAAAACGGATTTTTGTCTACCGTATATTTAAATCAAGGGGATTTTAAAAGTGTAAGCAACGCAAGTATTACGGCTAAATTTAATTCTAATGCAACCCCAGAAGATGCAGATGATTTTACAAAAGCAGTAGCATTGCTTGAAAAAAAGGCTAAAGACTATAAAGCACAACGTGGCGATTCTGGTTTTATTAGCCAAATTGATAGGGAAATTATAGAAAATTCTAAAACTTTGCAGTCGGCAATTAAGGCTCAAGAAACGGCTGATTTAATAAAAAAAGATTTGCAAAATTTAACTGCAAGAAAAGAAGAATTAGAAAAAGAAAACCTTAAGTTAAAACAACTTTCTAAATTAGAAAGCAAAAAAGAAGCAATAAAATTAAAACGCAAAAATTATCAAGAAGCACTTGCAGAAAAAGAACGTTTGTTTAAGCAAAAAGAAAGTGCTAACTTTGTTTTAAACGGAAACAGGGTTAATAGAGAACTTTTAAAAAATGCAGAAGAAAGCATTGTAAATTTAGATAAGCAAACGGAAAGGGCGACCTTACTTAAAGAGTGGATTGCTAAAGAAGAAAGTGCTAAAAAACCTGTTAAAAGTTTTTTTAGTTTATTCTATCTTTTTATAATTCTTGCCTTCACTTGTTTAGTTGCAGGGGCAGTTTGCTTTGCTTTTAGCCAAATAATATTGGGTGTTAGTTTATCGGTATTGCTTTGTGCGTTTGTCATTATTGGTTTTTTACTAAAAGGTAAAAAGCAAACAAGTCAACCGGTTGCAGACACTAAAGAGCAAGAATATTTATCTGCAATAGATCAAATAAATAAAACGAAACTTGCCTTAGATTCCTTTTTATCTCATTTTAACTTATCGGATGGTAATTACAGACAAAAACTTCAGGTTTTAGAGCAAGCAGAAAATTTAATGCTTGAATTAGATGTCAAAATTAAAGAAAACACATTTAAGCTTTCCGAAATAGAAAAGGATAGCGAAATTTCATTGGAAAATTCTGAAGAAATATGCAATAATATAAACGTAGAAAAGGCTTTAGAAAAAAATGAAATTGACCTTGATAACGTAAAAAAATTATGTTTAGAAAAGGAAAATAGTTTAAAGTTCTATGTAGATTTATACTCAGAAATTCCTGAAATTTTAAGCCAAGAAACAAGGTTAAAAGAAGAGTTAGAACAAGCAAAAGAAAGGTATAAAACCATTGAAAAAACGTTAAAATTTTTAAAAGAAGCAGATGAAAATTTAAAGAAACAATATCGTGCTCCTTTAGAAGAAAGTTTTAATAAATTTATTTCTTTAACAGAGGGTAGCCCTGATTTTAATGCCGAAATAGACGTTGATTTTAACGTATCCGTTATGGGTAAAGGGGCAATGCGTTCTAAAGACTATTTTTCCGAAGGTTATAAAGACCTTTTAGAAATTTGTAAGCGTTTTGCCCTAATAGACGTGTTCTTTTCCGATGAAAAGCCCTTTGTAATTTTAGATGACCCCTTCTGCAATTTAGACCAAGAAAAGGCTACTCGTTCTGTTAATCTTTTAGAAAAATTAAGCCAAAGTTTTCAAATAATTTACTTTATTTGTCACTCTTCAAGGGGTAAAAGTGAATAATAGGAAACTTAAAATAGAACTTGTTCCTGAAAGTTTGTGGGGGTTTAGTTTAGCAAAGGCTTTACCCAAAAAACTTTGGGATATTATAAGAAAAGATGCAATTTCACGTAGCGGTGGCGCGTGTAGTATCTGTGGCGCAAAATCTAAAATATTGCACGGACACGAAACTTGGAGTTATAACGAACAAACTAAAGTTCAAAAGTTGGAAAACGTTATTGCCGTTTGTCCGCTGTGCCACTCTGCAATTCACTTAAACAGAAGTTACGTTGTTGGCGATTTTAAAAGGGCAGAAGACCAATATATGAAAGTAAACGGCGTATCTTACGCACAGATGAAACAAGATTTAAAACAGGCTAACGAAGATAATTTAAGGCGTAGCCAAATTTACGACTGGACGCAGAATTTTGACTGGCTTAGGAGATTTGATGAAAATGTATGAAATAATTGATGCGCACGCTCATATTTACCCAAGCAAAATTGCCGAAAAGGCAACTCTTGCAATAGGTGAATTTTATGATATAAAAATGCAAATGCCTTCTGGGGTATCTGAAAGACTTTTAACTGAAGGAAAAAGCGCAGGCATATCAAGGTTTATTGTTCACTCGGTTGCAACAAAGCCCGAGCAAGTTAAATCTATTAATGCATTTATTAAGTTGGAGATTGATGCTCATAAAGAATTTATTGGGTTTATGACTTTGCACCCAAATATGACCGAAGAAGAAGTATTTTCAGAAGTGGAAAATTGCAAAAAACTTGGTTTTAAAGGTGTTAAACTTCATCCCGATTTTCAAAAGTTTGACATAGATGGCGAAAACGCTCAAAAAATTTACAGGGCAGTTTCTGAAATGGGTGAAAACTTTCCAATTCTTTTGCATACAGGGGATAACAGGTTTGAGTTTTCTGCTCCATTAAAACTATCTAAAATGGCTAAAGAATATAAAAACGTTTCATTTATTGGTGCGCATTTCGGTGGGTATAGAAGGTGGCACGAGTCAGAAGTTTATTTAGGACTTGACAACGTTTATTTTGATACTTGTTCTTCTCTTCCGTTTATTTCGCCAGAACTTGCTAAAAGTTTAATAGAAAAGCACGGTGTAGAAAAATTCTTTTTTGCAACCGACTTTCCTATGTGGGATGCCAAAGGCGAAATTGAAAGGTTTTTGGGTATAAATTTAACTGAAAAAGAAAGAGAAAAAATATTTAGTAAAAACGTAAAAAACCTGTTAAAAATTGGCTAATTTGGTGTCTAATTGCTTGACAAGGCAGTGTGCCGGTGCTATAATTACAAAAAAATTAAATAAAACGCTGTGATGGAGAAAGACGCACGGTTTAATTCAGAGAGTTGGCGGTAGGTGCAAGCCAATGCAATAAATGCGTTACTCACTCCGGAGCGGAAACGGCGAAATTAAGTAGTTGTTTACGGGTTGCTCCGTTAAAGCAAAAGAGTGATTGCGTATGCAATAATACGGGTGGTACCGCGGTTTATAATCGTCCTGATAAATATCGGGGCGTTTTTTATTTACTTATCACCAAATAATTACTTTCTTGCTTGACAACGGTTGTGCATTAATATATAATTATTATATTATATATTAAATTGGTGGCATATGCCATTAAAAGTAAACAAAGGTCAGTAGTCGTTTACGGGTTACTCCGTTAAAGTTAAAAGAGTGATTGCATTTTTTTGCAATAATTCGGGTGGTACCACGGTTTATAATCGTCCTGACTTTTGGTTAGGCCGATTTATTTTTTATATAATATTTTTAGGAGAAGAGATATGAAACAAATTACACTATCAGACGTTACGCTTAACATTCTTTCTGAACAAGGAAAAACGCTAACCTTTAGAGAAAATTTAGCAATTGCAGAAAGGTTAGATTTATGTTGCGTTGACGCTATAGAATTACCTTTTGTAAAGGGTAATAAAGAAAATCAAGTTGTATATGGAACAATTGCTTCTTCTATTAGGAACGCCTGCGTTAAAATTCCCGTAGGAGATAGTGAAGAAAGTTTTGAACTTGCTGTAAAAACTGCAAAAATGGCAAAATGCTATTCTTTACAAGTTGTTCTTCCTGTTTCTACTGCATTGATGGAATACGGCTATCACTTAAAAGCAAACGCAATGCAAGATAAAATTGCAACCCAAATTAAAAAGTGTGCAGAAATTACACCTAACGTAGAACTTGTTTTATTAGATGCGTTTAGGGCAGAAAAAGATTTTGTTGTTTCCGTTTGTAAAACTGCTAAAGAAAATGGGGCAAAAATCGTTACCTTAAAAGACGATGCGGGCGAAGCCTTCCCAGAAGATTATTTCAATTTAATTTCTGCGATATTAGACCAAGTGGAAATAAACGTAGAAGTGTATCCTTCTAACGCACTTTCTCTTGCAGCGGCTTGTGCAGTTAAGGCAATAGAGGCAGGTGCAAGTGGGTTAAAAATTTCTTCTACAGAAAGTGGCCTTTCTATGCAAACTATTGCACAAATTTTAAGGGCTAAAAAATTCGATCTAAACTTAAACTTTAATTTAGATATTACCAATGCTAAATCTGCAAATATTTCCGTTGCAGAAGTGGTTGAAAAGGGCAATAGCGAAGTAGAAGAAAAAATTTCAGGTATTATTGAAAGCACTGCATCTTTAAAAGAAATTGCTAAAATTATTAAAGATATGGGCTACGAACTTTCCGATTCAGATATCGGCAAAGTTTTTGAAGAATTTAAAAAGATAACTTCTAACAAAGAAAATATCGATAGTAAAGAATTAGAAGCACTTATTGCAAGCACTGCAATGCAAGTTCCATCTACCTATCATTTAGTAAACTACGTTGTAAATAGCGGGAACATTATTCCTGCAACTGCAAACGTAACTTTAGAAAAAGATGGCGAAAAGTTTACGGGTGTTTCCACGGGAGATGGCCCTATAGATGCCGCTTTCCACGCAATTGAGCAAGTTATTGGGCATCATTACGAATTAGATGATTTCCAAGTTCAAGCAGTGACAAAGGGTAGGGGTGCAGTTGGTTCATCTGTAATTCGTTTGCGTTCTAACGGAAAACTTTTCCCCGGAAATGGTGTTTCTACCGATATTATTGGCGC
>JAGBSS010000235.1 GCA_017631725.1 Clostridia bacterium
GAAGAAGACGTGCCTGTTTCCGATTACCTTTGCGAGGCGTTAGTATCTGCCGATACGGAAAGTGGGCTTTTGGAGTTTCTAAAGAAGGGTACTGACGACGAACTTATGTCGTATGCCGTTAATATTTTAAACGATAAAACTTTCCGTTTTAGTTCTCCAAACGGTATTAAAAACCTTACCGTAGAATTTAATATTATTATCGAAGAATTTGGCGTTAAATTTTTAGGAGAAGTAATAAATGAAAATCCAACTTATACGGTAATGGAAATAGATTATCCGTCACCCACGTTAGAAAATGATAATTACGACCTTTTTATTCCAATGGCTAGTGGGCTTGAAATAAAAAACGCAAATTTACGTGATTATAATTTTAACGCAATATACCCTTCTTCTCATGCCTGCATGCAGTATTTTGCAGTATACGACAAAATACGTGGCGTCTATTTGGGTGTTGAAGACGGCGACGGTGCAATTAAAAATTTTAACGTTAACTCTAAAAATAAAGTTACCTCTTTTAAACTAACGTGCTTTGCTCCCAATGCAGGAAAATCTAAAAACTCTTTTAAAATGTACGGTGCTTTAAATTTACAAATTTTTAACGGCGATTGGTATGAAGCAAGTATGATTTATTCCAATTTCGTTACAAAAAGTGCAAAGTGGCTACCAAAAACAACTAAAAAGGGAAGAAATGATACTCCACAAAAATTTAAAGACGTAGCCCTTTGGATTGCAGACAGTTTATTAAACTACCCCTCACAGGGAGAAAACGGACCAACTTCATTACTATCTGGAAACGATAAATACGATAAAAATTATTGGGTAGATGCTGCAATTGAACTTAAAAAACAACTAAACGTACCTATTGCCTATCACGTTTACAATTGGCATCAAATTCCATTTAACGTTGAGTACCCACACTTTTTACCCGCTAAACCAGAATTTATAGAAGGGGCAAAAAATCTTAGGGATAACGGAATACTAGTTGTTCCTTATATAAATTCAGTAAGTTGGGAAACCAAAGACCATTTAGGTGGATATCAAGAAAATTTTGAAAACGTAGGTCGCCTAGGTAGTGTTTTAAATGAAGATGGCAGTATTCAAATTGTAAACTATCCACAAACAGATAAAAATGGTGAAAAAGTTCAACTTGCACCGATGTGCCCTTCTTATGAAAAGTGGCACGATATTATTTGTGATTTAACCACAAAAATGCACGAAACTTTACCAATAGACGGAATTTATTTTGACGAAATTGCAGCACATAAAGCGCGTTTATGTTACGATAAAAGTCACGGTCATACACTAGGTGGTGGCACTTATTGGGTCGATGGTTATAATAGTCTTATGGATAAGGTAATAAAAAACAAGCCTTTAAACGCTTATTATTTTACCGAGTGTAATGCAGAGCCATATATGAAAAGTTTTAACGGATTTTTAACTTGGTGGTGGGTTTATAACGAGCAAGTGCCCGCATTTTCTACCGTTTACAGTGGATTTATAGAATTTGTTGGTAGATTTACCGTAGGCAAGAAAAAAGATGATTTTGAGTTTTTTAAATACAATACTGCACAATCGTTACATTATGGGCAACAAATTGGTTGGTTTAAGCCCGACGTTGTTTATAACGTAGAAGCAATGAAATTTTTAAAACCTATTGTTACACTAAAGCATAAATACAGTTGGCTTTTTGCAAATGGAAAAATGTTAAAACCTCCAAAAGTTTTTAGTAATTTACCGAGTAAAAAATCATCGCCAGCACTACATTTTATTGACGAAGTTGTTACCACACAAGTTTCTTCTTCTTTATGGCAATCAAAAGAAACGGGCAAAAAAGTGCTATTCTTAACTAATATTTCTAAAGAGCAAGCGGAAATTGAACTTTCATTTAACTCTAAAAAAACAAATTTACCTAAAGATTTTATATATAAGGATAGTAAATATTACTATAAAAGTATAATTGAACCATACGCATGTATAGCGTGGGAATTTAATGACGTAAACGAAATATAATATAATAAGTAACAAAAAAAGCCGAATTCACACGTTGAATTTGGCTTTTTATTATTCTAATTATTCTTATATACTTCTTTAGCAGTTTCTATAAACGCTTTCATTGCTTTAGATAAATATCTATTCTTTTTATAACCGATAGACATCGTTCTATAAGCCGACCTACCACTTATTTTATAATATACGCAACCTGTTTGTGAAGAACTTTTAACTAAAACGTCGTTAACTATACCAACCCCAAGACCGAAGCATACCATATTATAAGAAGTAATAAGTTGGTCAAGGTAAATTTTTACGTTAGTTAAAGTTGTTCCCTCTTCTTCTAATATAAGGTTTGCTCTACGCCTTGTATCGTTACCCTTTTTAAGAAGTATAAACGGAGAATCTTTAAACTCTTTTAAATTGATTTTAGGGCAATCTTCATTTAAATGTTTGTTCTTTAAAATATCTTCCCTTGTTAAAAGATAGTCTTTCAATCCTTCGTTTTCGCTAAA
>JAGBSS010000236.1 GCA_017631725.1 Clostridia bacterium
GAGTTAATTTTTTTGTTTTCTGCTATATTATACGCACCGGGTAACCCACCTGGGATTACAATTGCATTGTACTCATCAAAATTTGTGTTATTCACGGTGTTGTCGGCAATAACTTTTATGCTATGAGAGCCTGTGCAAGCTTCTGTATCGTTAATAGATATTATGTCGCAAACAACGTTAGCCCTTCTAATAACGTCTACAACGGCAAGTGCTTCTATTTCTTCTGTTCCATCTGCAAAAATAACTGCTACTTTATTCATAAAAACTCCTTTTTTTTATTTTAAAACAATATTAAATATTTTGCAATAAAATTTATAATTATTATTGACTTTTTTTTATCGTATGCTATACTATTTTTAGCTTATTTTTGGAGATTTTTTATGAAGATTCAAGACGTTGATAAAAATTTTATTGTTGGTGGCGTTTTAAACGAAGAAGGTATAAAATATTATACTATTCCTAATGAAAATTTTAATTTAAAAGGTGTATATTTTGACCAAGAAGAAAACAAATTTATGCGTATTCCAAGAAAAGTTGCAAAAGCTTGTAGTGATGGCGTAAATTTTTTATGCTCTAACACGACCGGTGGAAGAGTTAGATTTTCAACAAATTCTAAAAGGTTTATTATTAAAGTTAGATATAAAGTGTTTACTATTATGCCACACTTTGCTTTAGCAGGTTCTACTGGTTGTTCTTTATTAATAGATGATGGAGATAAACCTGTTTTATGTAAAATGTTAACACCATACCCTGATAATAAAAATGGATATGCAATTGGTATCGATTTAGATGGCAAAATGCATAATTATACCTTATATATGCCTTTGTATAACGACGTTGAAAGTTTAGAAATTGGTTTAGAAGAAGGTGCTGAACTTGGCTTAGGCAAACCATATAAAAACGTTAAACCTATTGTTTATTATGGCTCATCTATAACGCAAGGGGGTTGCGCAAGCAGACCTGATAGCTGTTATCAAGGCATAATTTGTAAAAAAAATAACGTAGATTTTATTAATTTAGGTTTTTCTGGCAACGCAAAGGGTGAAGATGCTATTGCAGAATATATTGCAAATTTAGACTGCAGTCTTTTTGTTTACGATTACGACCACAATGCTCCAACTATTGAACATTTAATAGCAACTCACGAAAAAATGTTTAAAACGTTTAGGGAAAAGAATAAAAACGTTCCTGTTATTATAATTTCTAAACCTAACGATAATAACGGAAAAATTGATATGATAAGAAAGAGAATTATTCGTAAAACCTACTTAAATGCAAAAAATAGTGGCGATGATAACGTTTATTTTATTGATGGAGCAACATTATACAAATACAATAAAGATTTTACTGTAGATAGTTGCCATCCAACCGACCTTGGTTTTTACTTTATGGCAAAAAGAATTTACAAAGAAATGTGTAAAATTGATGAAAAATTTAAATAATTTTTTAAAACCCGATAAAAGTCGGGTTTTATTTTGCATTATTTTTTAAATTGTGTTAATATATAAAAAAACAATAAAGGGTAATTAATGGTTAAGTTTAAACAACTTTTATCTTTATTCTTTGCTTTTTTCAAAATTGGTCTTTTTACCTTTGGCGGTGGTTATGCCATGATTGCCGTTATAGAAAAAGAACTTGTGGAAAAGAAAAAATGGATAGAGCATGAAGAATTTTTAAATATTATTGGTATTGCAGAGTCTACTCCTGGGCCAATTGCTATAAATTCTGCCACTTTTATAGGTTATAAAATTGGCAAGGTTTTTGGCAGTATTTTTGCTACAATTGGTGTTGTTTTGCCGTCTTTTATCATTATTTTTGCCATTTCATTTTTTATAAAACAATTTTTGGGTTTAAAATACGTAACTTATGCATTTATGGGCATAAGAGCATGCGTTGCTTATTTAATTTTATCTGCGGGAATTAAAATGTTTAAAAGCGTTAAAAAAGACCCACTTGCCGTTATTTTGTTTTTTATAACAGCAATTTGTATGGTTGTTTTAACACTTCTTTCTAAAAATTTTTCTTCTATTTTCTATATTTTAGGTGGTGGGGTTGTTGGTATTTTTATATACCTTTTATCCCTTGTGAAAAAGAAAAAATTGAATAAAAATTCTATAGATAATGACAAAGAAAATTCTAATGAAAAGGGGGAAATATAATGCCACTTTTATTAGATATTTTCTTAACGTTTTCAAAGATAGGTGCGGTGTCGTTTGGCGGTGGCTACGGCA
>JAGBSS010000237.1 GCA_017631725.1 Clostridia bacterium
AACCCCATACACCACACTTGCCACCGTGCCGTAGACGATGACGTGCCCTGCAATCGTAAACATCTTTGCACCAACGCCAAGGATAAAGCCCTCTGTTTTAAATTCTATTGCGGGCGACACGACAGAATTTGCAAAACCGGTTATTGGGACAATAGAACCCGCACCTGCATACTTACCTATTCTATCGTAAACACCAAGCCCAGTTAAAAGTGCACCTAAAAAAATCATAATTCCGGAAACAAATCCGGCAAGTTCATCACCTTTTAACTTAAAAAGATATTCTAATAAATACCTAAAACCCTGCCCAATACAACATATCAACCCACCGACTAAAAACGCACGTATTAAGGTGCGTTTTTCATTAGTTTTTGGTGAAACAGAATGAACGTAGTTTAAATAGTTATCGTTTTTAAAAACCTTATCTTTTTCCATTTTTCTCCCCTTTATACAAAAAATTTTTTACTAAAACTTCTTTTTCATCGCTTGGTGTAAAATTAAAGTATTCTTTTTCTATTTTCATACTTTTATTATGCTTATATTTTATAAAAATATACAAAAAAACCCCTACACTAAATTGTGTAAGGGTTTTAATAATTAATTTTTTATTTATATTCTTCGGCAAGCGCTTTAAATGCAGGTAAAGATTTAACTACCCTTTCTTTAGAAACACAATAAGAAATTCTCGCATAACCTTCTACACCAAAGTCATCACACGGAACAATTAAAATGTTGTATTTTTTTGCCTTTTCGCAAAATTCTAATGCATTTGGCTCTAAAGTTTTAATAAATAAATAAAATGCACCGTCTGGCTTAACGCAAGTATAACCAAAATTGGTTAAATTTTCCAACAAAATATCTCTATTTTCCTTGTAAACAGATATATCGCAAGTTTTATCAACGTTTTTAGCAACAACTTTTTGGAAAAGTGCAGGAGCACAAACGTAACCTAAAGAACGACCTGCCCCACAAATTGCTAAATATAGGTTTTTACTATCTTCGGCATTAGGGCTAACTGCAATATAACCTATTCTTTCCCCTGGGAGAGATAATGCTTTAGAATAAGAATAGCAAACTATTGTATCTTTATAATAATTTATTAAATAAGGAACCTTTACGTTTCCGTAAACAAGTTCTCTATATGGCTCGTCACTAATTAAGTAAATGGTATTGCCAAATTGCTTGCTTTTTTCTTGTAAAACATATGCAATTGCCTTAATTGTTTCTTCTGTATAAACAACACCACTTGGATTGTTTGGTGAATTTATTATTACCGCACGGGTTTTTTCAGTAATTTTAGATGCAAAATCTTCTACATCTATTTGCAAATCACTTTCCCTTGGCATAGATTTAACTAAAACTCCACCGGCGTTTTCTATAAACACCTTGTATTCAGTAAAAAACGGAGCGAAAACAATGCACTCTTCACCGGCATTTAAAATTGCTTTAAGAGAAATTGTAAGAGATGCGGCAGCACCACAAGTCATATAAATATTATCTGGTGTTAAATTTAAACCGTGATTTTTATTAATAAAATCGGAAATGGCTTTCCTAACAGATAAATCGCCTTGAGCAGAAGTATAACCGTGAACTAAAACGGTATTATCCCCATTTATAAGTTCTTTAATTGTGTCATTAATTTCTTTTGGTGGCTCTACACTTGGATTTCCAAGGCTAAAATCATATACGTTTTCCGCACCAATTTCCGCACTACGCTTTTTGCCAAATTCAAAAAGTTCTCTAATAACAGACCTTTTATTACCAAGGTCAAACATTTTTTTATTAATACTCATAGTCTTAGTAATTTCCTTGCGTTTTTATATAGTATTTTGTCTAACATAACAGGGTCTAAACCATAAGAATACAACTCTTTTAAGTTAATTTTCATATCTTGCCAAGGGCAATCTGTTGCAAACAAAATTTTATCCGTATCGTGTTTTTCTAATATTTTAATAAATATTTCCCTATCTATATTTTCAAAAGTATAAGCCGTATCAAAATACACGTTTTTACCTGCTAATAGTTCTAAGGCCTTTTCCCATTGCCTATTTGCGCCGTAATGAGCAAGCACAAATTTATCATGGTTAACCTTATCAATAACCTTTGCAACCATTTCAGCAGAACAACGAACAGGCTCGTTAGGGAAACCATCATCTACACCAGAGTGAGTTACAACAATTAAATCGTTCTCTTTAGCACACTTTAATATTTTTATATATCTTTCGTCGTTTATATCGGTTGCTTGGTAATCTGGGTGTATTTTAACGCCTTTAAACCCATTTTCCTTTATCAAGGCCATTTTCTGCTCAATATTCTCAGCGTAAGGATGCATTCCTGCAAATGAGATAATTTTTTCTTTTGTAAAAGCAAACTGCTCGTTAATGCTTTTTGCAAAGTTAAAAACACTTTCAAATTGCGTTGGCTTTGTTAAAACGGGCAACGCAACTGAAATATCTACCCCTGCATTTTTCATATTTTGCAAAAGACCTTCTACAGTTCCATTTGTATATGGTGTAGAATTAGATTTTGCTTGCAATGCATTTATCGTTTTTTCTGCAATGGCAGAAGGAAAAACGTGTGTATGGAAATCTATAATCATTTTATTTTAATTTTAAAATTTCTTCTTGTGAAAGAGTTTTAATTCCGTTTTTATTAAAAATTTCTAAAGCAGTATTTGGGCAAGATGCTTTAACAACAACGGTTGCAGAATCTCCATCTATTGATAAGCCATACATATATTCAATATTTACTTCTGTGCCAGAAAGCGTTTCTAATAAAGATTGTAAACTACCTGAAGTATGGTCAATTTTAATAACTAAAACGTTAGTAAGCATTGTAGAAAAGCCAGATTCGGAAAGTTTTTCTTTACATAAATCGGGATTATCGACAATAAGCCTTAAAAGGCCATATTCGGTGGTGTCTGCCAAACTTAAAGATAAAATATTTACCTTGTTTGCCTTTAAAACACCTAAAACTTCACCTAATCTGCCGTGTCTATTTTCAATAAAAACTGAAATTTGTTTTGCAAACATATATTATCCCCCAATTAATATAATTTTCTTTTATCAATAACGTGAACTGCCTTACCTTCACTTCTAACTAA